>CALZJC010000127.1 GCA_945787525.1 Thermoanaerobaculia bacterium
TCGTTGGTGCCCTCGCGCAGGGTCATCAACTCGCCGGCCGGTGAGTAGCCCAGAACCGTAGCCCCCTCACGCCGGTCTTCGGGAGCGGCGCTCAGCGCGCCGGCGATCTGCAGCCCGGGGCCGGGCGGTTGGGCGAAGGCGGTTGCGGCGCCGGCCAGCAGTCCGATGACAGCGATCAAGGTGCGGATTCCGATTCGCATGACAGTCCCTCCAGGATTCCGCGGGGACTCTATCCCAGCCTCGCGCGGCTCACGGGTCTCCAGATCACGGGCCGGTGGGGCGCCGGGTCCGGCCGCGAAAGCTGTTGACAGCGCCTGGCGAGGAACCGTAGTTTTTCCTGCTGACCACCGGCATCGAGAATCCCACCGCCGAGCGAACCACATCGGCGTTGTGAAGAGAAGCGCGAGGCACACCGGAAGAGCTCTGCATGACAGCTATCCAAGAGGACGGGCTCGGCCGTTCAGTGGGGCTGTGGGGCGCCACCGGGATCGGAGTCGGCGCCATTGTCGGCGGCGGCATTCTGGCGCTGGCGGGCGTGGCCTTCGCGGCCTCGGGTCCCGGTGCCATCGTCGCCTTTGCGCTCAATGGAGTCATCGCGGCGCTCACCGCTCTGAGCTTTGCGGAGCTGGCATCGGCCTTCCCGGAGTCTGGCGGCTCCTACACGTACGCCAAGAAGACGCTCTCGGGCGAGGCCGCATTCATGGTCGGCTGGGTCGTCTGGCTGGCCTCGATCGTTGCCGCCGTGCTCTACGCACTGGGATTCGCCGCCTACGCGAGCTTTGCGATCGCCCACCTGCTGCGGGCCGCTGGATCGTCCGCTCCGGTCTGGACCGAGAGCCGGGGCGGGTTGCTGGCCCTGGCGATCCTGGCGACCGGCGCGTACGCGCTGCTCCTCTACCGGAGAGCCGCGGGCGGCGGCATGTGGGCGATCGTCGGCAAGGTCATCGTCTTCATCGTACTGATCGCCGCCGGGCTGTGGGCCCTCGTCGATGAGCCTCGGTCCAGTATCGCCAGCCGCCTGACGCCGTTCTTCCCCGGTGGGTCGATCGGCCTGTTTCAGGCCATGGGCTACACCTTTATCGCCCTTCAGGGGTTCGACCTCATCGCCGCCGTCGGCGGCGAGGTCCGGGACCCTCGGCGCACTATTCCGCGCGCCATGTTCCTGTCGCTGGGCGCCGCCCTGGCGATCTATCTACCGTTTCTCTTCGTGCTCGCCACCGTAGGAGTCGACCCCGGGGACTCCATCACGGCGCGCGCTCTCGAGGATCCGGCGACGGTCGTCGCGTCAGCCGCCCGAAACTACATGGGGCCGTTCGGTTTCTGGCTGGTAATCGTGGCCGCCATCCTCTCCATGCTGTCGGCCCTGCACGCCAACCTGCTGGCCGCATCTCGCGTGGCGCTCGCCATGGCGAGAGACCGCAGCCTGCCGCACGCTCTGGGCGATCTCCACCGGGCGAGGGGCACTCCGGCGATCGCCATACTGGTCACCTCCCTGATGGTCGTGAGCGTCCTCGTCCTGGTCCCCAACGTCGCCGTCGCGGGGGCGGTGTCGAGTCTGATCTTCCTGGTCTCCTTTGCGCTGGCCCACGGCATCAACATCCTGATGAGGCAGCGCGGCGGAGGCTCGGGAGAGGCCTTTCGGGTGCCGGGCCTGCCGGTCATCCCGATCGTCGGCGGGCTGGCTTGTCTCGCGTTGGCCCTCTACCAGGGTTGGGTCGTGCCGTCCGCCGGGCTCATCGCGGTGCTCTGGCTGGGAATCGGCTTCGGGCTGTACTTCTTCTTCTTCGCACGTCGGGCGGGAGTCGTCGACGCCTCGGCGGAGGGTCTCGACCCGGATCTCGTGCGACTGCGGGGCAGGGCTCCACTGGTGCTCGTACCGATCGCCAAGCCCGCCAGCACACCCGCGATGGTCGAATTGGCCAATGCGATCACCCCGCCCCGGGTGGGTCGGGTGCTCCTCCACTCCGTGGTTCAGCCGCCCGGAATGTGGGAGCGGGGAGATCTCGCCAAGCAGCTGGTCGATGTGGAGTCGATTCAGGATCAGTCACATTTTCTGTCGCACACCTCGGGGTCGACGCCCGAGTGGCTGACGACGGTGGCCAGTGACCCCTGGACCGAGATCGCCCGGGTCGCCGGGGTGCATCGTTGCGAGAGTCTCCTGGTGGGGCTCGGTCGGCTCTCTCGCGAGACCATGAGCACCCGAGTCGAGGGTCTCATCAACGCCGTTCAGTCCGATGTCGTGATTCTGCGCGCCCCCGCGGGCTGGACGCCGTCGTCGGCTCATAGCGTCCTGGTTCCGGTGGGCGGCCGGCGAGATCAGAGCATTCTGCGCGCCCGTCTTCTGGCCAGCCTGTCCCGCAAGAGGCCCCGGCAGGTCACCTATCTGCGGGTGCTTCCCAAGAGCGCGTCGGAGCGAGATTGCCGGGAGGCCGAAAGAGGGCTTTCCCGTCTCGCCCGCGATGAGTCGTCCGGCGAGGTCGAGGTGCTGCTTACCCGATCCTCCGATGCCCTGGGCGAGCTGGTCCGGGCCTCGAAGAAGGCCGATCTGGTCGTCCTGGGTCTGCAGCGCCTGGCGCGCCATCGCCGGACGTTCGGCGAGCTGACCTTGCGTCTGGCGACCGAGACCGCGGGTCCCTTGATCCTGATCAGCCAGAAGTAGGCACGCTGAGGATGCCCGACCGGAGCGTAACGCTGCACATTCAGATGGATACGGCGTTTCGTAGACGATTGGTGAGAAGGCCAGGCTAGGGCGACTCGTCCACCTCGGCGATATGCGCGATCGCGTCGCCGCGGTTCACCAGCGGTCGTTCGGTGGAGCCGGCGACCATTCCGCCGGTCCTGGCGGTGATGCGGCTGCGTCGCTTGCCGAAGGCGTCGTGGATGGTCGCCAGCCGTTCCCCCTCGCGGATCTCGTCGCCGAGCGCGACGTCGAGATGGAGGATTCCGCTGCACGTGGCGCGCACCCACTTCGAGCGGCGCGAGAACCGGGTGACCACCGCCCCGCCTGGCGGGTCGTCGATCATGCCGCGGGCGCCGAGCACCCGGAGCACCCCGTCGGTGCCCTCTTCGATCGCTCGCTGGTCGAACCTGTTGGCCTCACCGCCCTCGAACAGCAGGACAGTGGCGCCGGCTTCGGTCGCGGCTTGTCGCAGCGAGCCGTCGCGGGTTCGCGAGTGCATCGCGAGCGGCGCGCCGAACCGCTTGGCCAGCTCGAGGGTGTCGGGGTCATCGAGATCGGCCCGTACCTGTGGCAGGTTGATGCGGTGGTCCGATCCCGTGTGGAGATCGATACCGACAGTGCACCGAGCGATGATCTCGGTCATTATGAGATGCGCAAGCCGCCCGGCGAGCGATCCCCGAGCCGAGCCGGGGAACGAACGGTTCAGGTCGCGGCGATCGGGCAGGTAGCGGCTGCCGCTGTTGAAGCCGTGCACGTTGACGATGGGTACCGCGACGATCGTGCCGCCGAGCGAGGGCGGATCCAGCCGCTCCAGCACGCGGCGGATGATCTCGACGCCGCAGATCTCGTCGCCGTGAATGGCGGCGCTGAGCCAGATGGTCGGGCCGTCGCGCCGGCCGTGCAGGACCAGCACGGGCAGCGCCACCGGCGTCCCCGACATGAGGCGGGCGATCGGCAGCTCCAGCTTCGCCCGGCGCCCGGCAGTGATCTCGTGGCCGGCCAGGGTGAAGGGCGAGCGCCGGCGGCGCCTTGCCTGCCGCGTCCTCGGTTTGCTCATCGGTCAGCCGGCGCGGCGAGGTCCTCGGTCGCCTTCAGCGGATCCTCCGGCAGTGGCTGCACGTCGGGGCGAGCCCGACGGCGGCGGCGCTCGGGCACCAGGTCGCGCATCGTCTCCTGCCTGCCGAAGCAGAGCAGCCGATCGTCAACTTCGAGTATTCGGCTGGCCTTCGGATTCGGAATCACGGAGGTGCCGCGCGTCAGCGTGAGCACGATGATGTCCCGCTCGCGCAACCCCGAGGCACCGATGGTCTGGCCGAGGAGCTCGGCGCCCTGCCGCACCACCAGCTCGGCGACGCCGTAGCCGCTGCTGACGGTGAGGCGCTGGCGGATGTCGAGCTCCGGGAAAGCGACCTGGCTGGCCATGTAGTCGATGATCGCGCCGGCGATATCGAGGGACGTCGCGGTCTCGATGCCCTCGAGCCCCGGCGAGGAGTTCACCTCCATCACCAGCGGTCCACGCTCGCTCTCCAGCATGTCTACGCCGGCCACCCGCAGCCCCATGATCTGCGCTGCCCGCACCGCGACGTGTCGGGACGCCTCGTCGAGCTCGACCGCCGTGGCGCTGCCGCCCCGGTGCACGTTCGACCGGAACTCGTCGCCCACCGCCTGGCGCCGCATCGCGGCGACGACCCGGTCGCCGACGACAAAGGCGCGAATGTCGCGGCCCTTGCTCTCCTCCACGAAGTGCTGGATCAGGACGTTCTGCTTGGTGCTCTGCAGCGTCTCGATCACCGCCTCGGCGACCTTCACTTCCGGAGCCAGGATCACGCCGATGCCCTGGGTGCCCTCGAGGAGCTTGATCACCACCGGCGCACCCCCGACCCGCTCGATGGCGGGTAGGACATCGCCCCGGCTGCGCACGAAGGTGGTTGCCGGGATGCCGATGCGGTGGCGCGACAGGATCTGGATAGCGCGTAGCTTGTCGCGGGAGTTGGCGATGCCGGCCGAGGTGTTGGGCGTGTACACGTCCATCTGCTCGAACTGGCGAACCACCGCCATGCCATAGAAGGTGATCGAGGCGCCGATTCGCGGCAGCACGGCGTCGTAGTGCGAGAGCGTTTTGCCGCGGTACTGCAGATCGGGCTCGTCGCCGGAGAGGTCGATGGCGAAGCGCAGGGTGTTGAGCACCCGCACCTGGTGGCCGCGCTCGAGCGCCGCTGCCTTGAGTCTTCGGGTGCTGTAGGCCTTTGGGGATCGGGACAGGACGGCGAGCTTCATCGGGGACTCCTTCTCTTACGCGGCGCTCTTGTGGTCAGAAAGGAACGACCTGGATCGACGTGGAAGCGCTGGCGCAGCGCGCCGCGCCCCAACAGCATGCGAAAGCCCATCTCGTCACGCGAGGCCAGGGTCACCTCGATCGGCCACTCGACCCCGGCGGCCCGGGCGTTGGTGACGATGACCGGCCGGGTCTCGACCCTGCCGTTCGACGAGCGAACCTTGCGGAAGCCCTGCACCGGCCACTCGACGCGCACCGCCCCGGCCGACGAGCGCTGCACCGGATGGAGCAGAAAAGAGGCCACGGTTGCGCCACCAGACTCGCGGAGCGTGAGGTCGAAGGCGTGCAGCGCCGAGGTTCTCGCGCCGGTATCGATCTTGGCCTTGAGCGGGGTGGCGCACAACTCCGGCAGCTCGATCCACTCACGCCAGCCGATGACCGTTTTTGACTTCCTGCGGGATCTCATCAGTCGGGCATCATCTCACGCGGTCGAATCCGGGGAGGAGGTGCAGGGCAGGCTAGGCTAGCGTCGCCTCCCGCGGCGGCGCCGCCGCGGCCCGCGAGTCGACGTGTCGCCCGCTGCCGGAACCGCAGTAGCGGCGACCGGTACCGCCACGCCGGGCAGCCGCTGCGCCGTGGACCGGTTCTTGCGCTCCGCCTTGGCCCGCGCCCGGGCCCGTTCTTCGGCCTTGCGGGCCCGGATCTGGGCGATGCGCTCTCCAAGCGGAATCTCGAAACGCTCGGCTGGCCTGTGGTCGTAGTCGAACCCCGCCAGGGTGACCCGGGGCAGGCTCTTGCGCACCGCTCGCTCGATGGCCCGCAACTCGCGGCGCTCTTCGGGCGAGGCGAAGGTCAGAGCGTCGCCGGTGGCGCCGGCGCGTGCGGTCCGACCGACCCGGTGGATGTAGTCGTCCGGGACATTCGGCACATCGAAGTTGACGACGTGTGAGAGCGCCGCGATGTCGATCCCCCGAGCGGCGACGTCGGTGGCGACCAGGACACGATAGCGGCCGCTCTTGAAGCCGGCCAGGGCCTGGGTTCGCTGTTTCTGGGTACGGTTGCCGTGGATGCGCTCGCTGGCGATGCCGTGTTTCCGCAGGAATGCTTCCAGTCGATTGGCGCGGTGCTTGGTGCGAGTGAAGACCAGTGCGTTGTCGAGCTTGTCCTCCCGCAACAGGCGCAGCAGCAGATGGGACTTGAGCGGTTGCGGCACCGGGTAGATCTCCTGGCGGACGCCCGCGGCAGGCGCCGACGGCCGCTCGATGTTGAGCACGGCCGGGTCGCGCATCAACTGGCGAGCCAGGCTGACGATCGGCTGCGGCACGGTGGCCGAGAAGAGCATCGTCTGATCGATCTTCGGCAGCTGACCGAGGATGCGCTTGATGTCGGGCAGGAATCCCATGTCGAGCATGCGGTCGGCCTCGTCGAGGACGAGGACCTGGAGGCCGGCGAAGTCGGCGTAGGAGTACTGCATGTGATCGAGCAGCCTTCCCGGGCAGGCGACAACGAGGTCGACGCCCTGGCGCAGGGCCCGCTCCTGGGGCCGCATCGGCGTGCCGCCGAAGACGGCCACCGCGCGCAGCCTGGTGTGGCGCGCCAGGAGATCGAAATGCTCGACGATCTGCGCCGCCAGCTCCCGGGTGGGTGCCAGCACGAGGGCCCGGGTCTGGCCGCGGCGGCCGTCGAGCAGCCGGTTGAGGATCGGCAGGAGAAAAGCCGCGGTCTTGCCGCTGCCGGTCATGGCGCAGGCCAGCAGGTCCCGGCCTGCCACGCCGTGGGGAATGCCGTCGCGCTGGATCGGCGTCGGTTCGGTGAAGCCCGCGTCGGCCACGCCGCGCAGCAGGGCTGGATCGAGATTGAACGAAGAGAAACTCATGGTTGAAACCTGTCTTTCTGAGGATGCACCCCAGCCCGGTGGGCTGACAGAGCGCGTCCGTCGGGTCGTACCGGCTGGGAAGGGGAGCGGGCGGGGACTTAGCCGGGGAGGCCGCCGCTGGGACACGGGGCCCCGGTCTGACTCGGTCGCTGGTTTCCCTTACGGGTACGTCCGAGGGCGTAGCCTGTCACAGTCGGCGCCAAATGCGAAACGATCGACCTCGGACCGCCAGGCTGACCGGGCTACAGCCGGGCGACAATCCAGAAGATCAGCAGCGCCAGAATCAGAATCCCGACCAGTCCGGTGACCAGTATCCGTCGGTGATACTCCCGTCGAGCCACCACCTCCTGGTCCAGGTAGTACCTGCCGGCAGCGGTCGGGATCACCGTGCCCTCTCGGAGCTGCATGCGAAACACCGGGTTCTTGCCCAGCTCGAGCTCGTCGAGCGTCAGGGCGGTCGACTCCGAGACGGCTCCTCGTTGACGGAATCGCTCAAAGAGATCTTGCCGCTTCCTGGCGGCGATTGCCGCAACGGATGCCGCTACGCCACCTGCAGTGCTCATCGTGTCTCCTCCCGGGCGTCCAGCGCCGATCTGCCGCCCATGACTCTACCTACGCGTACGGTGCCCGGGCGATTCGGTTGCCAGGTCCGGCCGCCGGTCGGCTAGCCTTGGCGTGCATGACGATGCGCAGCGTGGCCATCCGCCTCTACCTGCCGCTGTTGGTTGTCGTCGCATCGTGGATTGCCGCGGCGACCGGCGCCGGCGACCCCACGTCCGGGCTGGCTGCCCTGGCCGGCGAGCGGCTCGAGTACCGCGTTCGCTGGGGGGTGCTCACCGTTGCCAGAGCGGTGCTGGAGGTCGAGGCGGTGCCGGAGGGTGCGGTGCTGCTGCGCGCCACGGCCCGCACCCGCGGATGGATCGACCCGATCTACCCGGTGCGTGATCTGGTGGAGTCGACCGTGGAGGTCGCGAAGATGCGGCCGCTGCGCTTTCACAAGCGCACCAAGGAGGGGCACGGCCGGACCGAGGTGGTCGAGGTCGAGTTTGACCACCAGGCCGGTCTGGCGCGCTACGTCGAGGCAGGCGAGCCGCGTGAGCCGCTGCCGCTGCCCGCGGAGTACCAGGACCCGTTGTCCAGCATCTATGCCTACCGGATGCTCGCGGCGGGCGCCGATGGCGTGGTGGCTTTCGACGTCACCGACGGCAAGCGGGTGATCGCCGGCGCATTCCGAGAGGTGGGGCGCGAGCGGCTGCGGACCCCGGCCGGCGAGTTCGACACCGTCGTCGTGGAGCCGTCCATCGAGGGACTCGGCGGCGTCTTTCGCAAGAGCAGGAAGGCGCGGCTGCGGATCTGGCTCACCGACGACGCCTGGCGGCGGCCGGTGCGCTTCTACAGCGAGGTGGCGGTGGGCAGCTTCACGATGGAGCTGACCCGCCTGCGCGAGGGCGGCTAGCCTGGCCAGGCGATTGGCCCTGGCAGGAACTTCGTTGCCCAGGCCTGCGAGTCATCCGCTTCTTCGAGCGCTCCGCAGTCCGCTAGAATCGATGGCGCATCAGACGCGTACTGCGGTGTCATAGCCCGACATGAAGAGGACTCAGACGGCCGGGGGCCGGCGCTCTCGGTGAGCGCCCTGAGCCAGGCGGAGTTGCGGGCGTTCGCTGGCGGCCGCCACACCACCCTGTATCGGCGGCTCGGCGCCCACCCGGACGCAGCGGGCTGCTGTTTCACCGTGTGGGCACCGGCCGCCCGGGCGGTTCGGGTGGTAGGTGAAGTGGCGCCGCGCGGCCGATCTCTGCGGCGGAGGCGCGGCGGCATCTGGACCGGGCGGGTCGCCGCGGCGCAGCCGGGGCAGCTGTACCGGTTGGCAGTCACCAACGCGCGGGGCCATGAAGAGTCGCGGGCGGACCCGTTCGCGGTCTCGTTCATCGACCCCTCGTCGCCGGGTTCGGTGGTGCCGGCTCCCCGTCGCCCCTGGCGCGATGGGGCCTGGATGCGTCGCCGCGGGCAGCACCAGGCGGCGGATCGGCCGATGAGTGTCTACGAAGTGCATCTGGGCTCGTGGCGCCGCGCGGCGGACGGCGGCTTTCTCGACTA
>CALZJC010000128.1 GCA_945787525.1 Thermoanaerobaculia bacterium
CCACGTCTCCTTCCCCCGCGTGCCGTCGGCGGGCGGATCGGGTTCCTGAGAATCCCGCTGCCGCGCGGCCCTCCCGACAGCAAGACCGCGACCACTACAATCGCACGCGGTCATGAACTGTCTATCCTGCGGCGGCACGGTGCCGGAAGGAGCACGCTTCTGTCCGCAGTGCGCGCGGCCCGCCGACCCCGAGGGTGCCGACGGCGCGACTGCCGACGCCCCGACCGAGCTGGCGGCGGCCGGCGACGCGAGCCCGGCACCGGCCGGAAGCAGCTCGCGCCCCCTGACTTCGGCGAGCGACGGTGGCAGCTTTCTGCCCGGCGCGCTGCTCGCCGAGCGCTATCGCATCGTAGCGGTTCTCGGCCGTGGGGGTATGGGCGAGGTCTATCGTGCCGACGACCTGAAACTGGGTCAGCCGGTGGCGCTCAAGTTCCTGCCGCGGGCGGTGGCTCACGACACCGAGTGGCTGGACCGTTTCCTCAACGAGGTCAAGATCGCCCGGCAGATCTCCCACGCCAACGTCTGCCGGGTCTACGACGTAGCCGAGGTCGACGGCCACCACTTCCTGTCGATGGAGTACATCGACGGTGAGGATCTCGCCTCCCTGCTACGCCGGATCGGTCGCTTGCCACAGGACAAGGCCGTCCAGATCGCCCGCCAGATCTGCGCCGGGCTGGCGGCGGCCCACCAGCAGGGGGTTCTGCACCGCGATCTCAAGCCGGCGAATATCATGATCGACGGCCGCGGCAACGCCCGCCTGGCGGACTTCGGTCTGGCCGCCGTGGCCGACGAACTGGGCCGCGAGGAAGCCGCCTCGGGCACCCCCGCCTACATGGCACCCGAGCAGCTGGCCGGGCGCGAGGTGACCGCGCAAAGCGACCTCTACGCGCTCGGCTTGGTGCTCTACCAGCTGTTCACCGGCAAAGCAGCCTACCGGGCCGAGAGCGTCGCCGAGCTCTCGCGGCTGCAGGAATCCGCTCCGACCTCGCCATCGTCCCTGATCGAGAGCCTCGACCCGGCCGTCGAGCGGGTGATTCTCAGATGCCTCGAGAAGGAGCCCCGCGACCGGCCGGCCAGCGCCCTGGATGTCGCGGCCGCCCTTCCCGGCGGCGATCCGCTGGCCGCCGCCCTGGCGGCCGGTGAGACCCCCTCCCCCGAGATGGTGGCTGCCGCCGGCGAGGAAGGCAGCCTGGCGCCATCCCGGGCGATTGGGCTGTTGGCCGGCTTCGCAGCGCTGACGCTGCTCTTCGTCAGCCTCGCCGACCGCACGCAGCTCCCCTCACAGGTCCCGCACGAGCTGCCGCGTGACGTGCTCGCCCACCGCGCCAGGGAGATGTTGACCTCATTCGGAGCCGCGTCGGAGAGCATCGTGGGGCGGGCCCAGGGGTTCAGTCACGATCGTGACGCCGCCCATTGGCTGGAGAGCGACCAGGTGCCGGACGGCGACCGTTGGCGGCTTGTCCGGGCCGGCCGGCCGGCACTCCTGCGCTACTGGTACCGGCAGAGCCCGCGCGACCTGATGCCGCTGATCAACCAGCCGAAGGTCGTTTCCTGGGGTGATCCGTCGACCGATACCAGCGGCATGGCCTCGATCCGGCTCGACACCGCGGGCCGCCTGCTGGACTACCTGCACGTTCCTCCGCAGCTGCCGGCGAGCCCCGGTGCCGACCCGTCGAAGCCCGACTGGAGCGTGCTTTTCGCCGCGGCGGGGCTCGAGCCGGCTGGCTTCCAGGAGACCGCGCCGGCCTGGGTACCGCCTTTCTACGCCGACCAACGCGCCGCTTGGACGGGTGAGCTCGCCGAGCTGCCGGGAGTCGAGCTGCGAGTCGAAGCGGCGGCGTTCCAGGGCAATCCGGTCTTCTTCCGTTTGATCGGCCCGTGGAGCCGCGCCGAGCGACAGGTGGACTTCCGGCCCTCTGCCTCCGCACGCTTCAGCCAGATCCTGGGGATGAGCCTGTTCCTCCTGGTGCTGCTGACCTCAGTCTGGAGCGCCCGGCGCAACCTGCTGGCCGGGCGCGGCGATCGCCGAGGCGCTTTCCGCGTCGCGGTCTTCATTCTGACCCTGCACGTGATGGTCTGGCTGCTGATGGGCAGCCACGTCCGCAGCTTCGGACGTGAGCTCGCCCTGCTCATACTCTCCCTCGGCTTCACGTTGTTGTACAGCGCACTCGTCTGGCTGCTTTACATAGCCCTGGAGCCGTTTGTGCGGCGCCAGCATCCCCACTGGCTGATCTCCTGGAGCCGGCTCCTGGCGGGCCGCTTCCGTGACCCACTGATCGCGCGCGACGTCCTGGTGGGCGCTGCCCTGGGCGCGGTGGTCGCCGCCATCGGGGTCCTGTTTCCCCTCCTCGATCGCACCGTGGGCGCTGGCACCCGCCTGCCCGAACAGACCCACCTCGCCCCTCTCAACGGACTCCGCCAGGCACTCGGAACGCTGCTCAACGATCTTCCGGGAGCGATCTTCGGCGGCATGCTGATCCTCTTCCTGTGGTTCCTCTTTCGGCGGCTCCTGCGCTCGCAGTGGGTGACCGGCACCGTCCTCGTCGTCGTGCTCGCCTCGAGTGTCTTCGGTCAGGGGGATCTGAGTTGGATCGGCATCATCTTCAGCGTCGTGCCGTCGGTGCTCTTTGTCCTGGCGCTGGTCCGGTTCGGCCTTCTCACCCTGATGGCCGCGCTGATCTTCTCCATCGGCATCTCGAACCTGCCGATCTCGCTCGCCTCCTCGGCCTGGTGGAGCCAGGCCTCCTGGATCAACCTGACGCTGCTCGCGGCGCTGGCGATCTGGGCGTTCCGAGGCGCCTACGGTGGGCCCAGACCAGCCGCCCAGTAGGGGTGCTACCCATCCGGGTGTTGCATCAGACTCGGGGTATTCGGTTCACTTGGGGTAGCGGATTGGTGCGCCTCGCGCCAGCCGACGAAAGGTGGAGTAAACATGCAGCAACCCCTGGCAAACCCCCCGATCGACGTCCATCACCACCTGCGAGGTAGGGCCTATCGCCCCGAGAGCATCCGGACGATCAACGAAGAGCAGCTCCTGCCCGAGGGGCTGGTGGCCCGGCTGCATGCGCTGTATCCGCAACATTCGGGTCTGCGGCCCACGGCAGCCCCGCTCTTCATCGACCAGGAGAACTTCTCCGGTATCCGGGGATTCCGGCAGATGTGCGCGGTTCTCGAAGAGAACGGCATCGACATCGGGTTCCAGGAGGAGCGCGAGCTCTTCATCGACGTCTATCGCTTCCTCGCCACCCGGCACACGCTCAACAGCATCGACTGGGACAGCTTCGAGACCGATTCGATCTTCCAGCTCGTCGTGCCGCAGCCGGGCATGATCCGCCGGGACGTCGTCGAGGCCTACGCGAGAGCCACGACCCGGGAGGCGAAACAGCGGATCGCCGCGGGTTACATGCGCGAGACGAATCCGCACGACGGGCATCAACAGCTCAACAAGCCTTGGTTCACTACCGCGGCGGGCGATGTGGAGGTGCTTCACGGCAGCCAGCACAAGTACCCGCAGTGCCAGCTCATCTTCGACAAGCAGACCCAGCACTGTTTCTCGTTCTGCACCTACTGTTTCCGCCACGCCCAGGTCCGGGGTGACGAGGACATGTTCGTGCAGGAGGACATCGAGATGGTGCACGACTACCTGCGGTCCCACGAGGAGGTCAACGACCTGCTCATCACCGGCGGTGACGCCGGCTTCCTCACCGCCGAGCGATTCGAGCGCTACACCACGCCGCTCATCGAAGATCCGACCCTGATCCACGTCAAGACCGTCCGGCTGGGCAGCCGGGCGCTCACCTACCAGCCCGAGATCGTCCTCAGCCCAGGCTACGACCGCATGCTCGAGCTGTTCGATCGTCTCTACTCCCACGGAATCCAGGTGGCGTGGATGGCCCATTTCTCGACTCCACGGGAGGTTCTCAACCCGCTGACCATCGCGGCGATCCGGCGCCTGCAGGCACACCATGCCGTACTGCGCAGCCAGAGCCCGATGATGAAGCACATCAGCCTGTTCCCCGACAGCGACGGCGGCATCGACATCGACCGGTCGGCGCAGAACTGGATCGATCTGGCCAACATCTTCGGCATGCTGAACATCGGTTTCCACTCGATCTACTGCGCCCGGCCGACCGGAGAGCACCACTACTTCACCGCCCCGCTGGCCGACATTCACAAGGTCTTCGACAAGATCTACCGCTCGCTGCCCTCCATCAACCGCCCGTCGCGGCACATCTCCATGACCACCTCGGCGGGCAAGATCTCGATCCTCGGAACGGCCGAGGTTCACGGCGAGACGCTCTTCGCGCTCAAGTTCTCCGAAGGGCGCAACATGGAGTGGCTGGACAAGGTCTTCCTCGCCAAGTACGACCAGCAGACCAACAACGTCGCCCTGCTCCAGCCCTACGACACCGACGAGTTCTTCTTCGAAGCCGAGTTGAAGGCGATCGAAGAGGAGCTGACCACGGCTCTCGCCGCTCTGGCGGACAGATGATCGACAAGACCATCGGCACTCCGGCCGAGGCGGTGTCCTGCATCGGCGATGGCGCGGTGGTGATGATCGGCGGCTTCGGCGAGGCGGGCAGCCCGGTCGAGCTGGTGCATGCGCTGATCGACCAGGGGACCGGCAACCTGACGGCCATCAACAACAACACCGGCAACGGCGAGGTGGGCCTGGCGGCGCTGATCGGCAACGGACAGGTCCGCAAGATGATCTGCTCCTACCCCCGCTCGAGCCATTCCAAGCTGTTTCCCGATCGCTACCGGGCTGGCGAGATCGAGCTGGAGCTGGTGCCGCAGGGAACGCTCGCCGAGCGCATCCGGGCCGGCGGCGCCGGCATCCCCGCCTTCTACACCCCGACCGCAGTGGGAACCCCGCTCGCCGAAGGCAAGGAGGTGCGGCAGCTCGACGGCCACCCGTATCTCCTGGAGCGCTGGTTGAAGGCGGACTTCGCCCTGGTGAGATGCGAGACCGCCGACCGCGTGGGAAATCTCACCTACAACAAGACGGCGAGAAACTTCGGCCCGCTGATGTGCATGGCGGCAAAGACGACGATCGTCCAGGCGCGTCGCGTCGTCGAGCCCGGGGAGATCGACCCCGAGCACGTCGTGACCCCCGGCATATTCGTCGACCGGATCGTCGAGGTCCCCGAGCCCCTCCACGAGTCCCGCCTGGTGGCGGAAGGCAGGCGCTACCCTTGACACAGAAGGCCCACACGGCCGCCGGCTGGAGCCGCGAGCAGATGGCCGCTCGCGCGGCGCAGGACATCCCGGACGGCTCCTACGTCAACCTGGGCATCGGCATTCCGGAGCTGGTGGCGCAGTTCGTGCCCGAGGGCCGGGTGTTCATCTATCACACCGAGAACGGTCTTCTGGGCATGGGACCGCCACCACCGCCGGGCTCCGAGGACCCGGAGCTGATCAACGCGGGCAAGAAACCGGTCACCACGGTGCCCGGCGCCTCGTTCTTCCATCACGCCGACAGCTTCACGATGATCCGCGGCGGGCACATCGACGTCTGTGTGCTGGGAGCCATGCAGGTCTCCGCCAGCGGCGATCTGGCGAACTGGTCGACCGGCGCTCCCGACGCCATCCCGGCGGTCGGTGGGGCCATGGACCTGGTGGCCGGTGTGGACTCGATCTTCGTCATCACCAAGCACGTCGCCAAGACCGGTGAGCCGAAGATCGTCGAGAGCTGCACCTATCCGCTGACCGGCCGCGGCGTGGTGTCGCGCATCTATACCGACCTCGCGGTCATCGATGTGACGCCTCGGGGACTACGGCTGCTGGAGCTGGCCCCGGGTATGAGCCTGGAAGAGGTACGCCGGAAGACCGGCGCACCGCTTCAGACAACGAGTTGAGGGAGACCAAGATGAGCCACCGCAGCGCGGAGCTCTTCCGTCAGGCGCAGCAGTACATAGCCGGCGGCGTCAGCCGCAACACGCTGCTGCGTGAGCCGCATCCTCTGTACGTGGAGAGCGGCAGCGGTTGCCGGGTCGTCGACGTCGAAGGCGTCGAGCGCATCGACTTTGCCAACAATATGGCCTCCCTGATTCACGGACATGCCCATCCGGCCATCGTCGCCGCCGTGACCGCCCAGGTGAAGCGGGGCACCGCCTTCACCATGGCGACCGAGGTCGAGGTCGAGTACGCCCGTCATCTCTGCGGCCGCTCGGCCAGCTTCGAAAAGCTGCGCTTCGTCAACTCCGGAACCGAAGCGGTGATGGTGGCGCTGAAGGCGGCGCGTGCTCTCACCGGTAGGGCCCGGCTGGCCAAGGTCGAGGGCACGTACCACGGGACCTACGACTACGCCGAGGTCAGCCAGGCACCATCACCGCAGAGCTGGGGAGATCCGCGCCGGCCTGCTTCGGTGCCGCTGGCGGCGGGCACACCCCAGGCCGTTCTGCGGGATGTGGTGGTGCTGCCGTTCAACGATCCCGAGGCCGCCGTCGCGACATTGAACGAGCACCGCGACGAGATCGGCTGCGTGCTCCTGGATCCAATGCCGCATCGACTCGGGCTGGTCCCGGCCGACGACTCGTTTGTCCAGGCGCTGCGCGACTGGACCCAGGAGAACGGCGCCCTGCTGGTAATCGACGAAGTCATCACCCTGCGCACCGAAGTCGGTGGCATGCAGATGCGCTACGCCGCAAACCCCGACCTGACCGCGATGGGCAAGATCATCGGTGGCGGCCTGCCGGTCGGGGCCCTGGCCGGAAGCGATGAGGCGATGGCCGTCTTCACGTCCGAGGGCGGTGCGCAACCAAGGCTGCCTCACTCGGGGACGTTTTCGGCCAACCCCCTCACCATGGCCGCGGGTCTGGCGGCCATGCGGCTCTTCGACGCGGCGGCGATCGAGCGGCTCAACCGGCTGGGTCGCCTGGCCCGCAGCAGGATCGAGGAGGCGATCTCGGTGGCCGACGCACCGGCCAGCGTGACTGGCACCGGGTCCATGTTCCGGGTGCATCTGCGATCGACCCCGCCGCGCGACTACCGGTCGTCGTTTCCTTCGCCGAGGGAGGCGGAGGCGTTGAAGCTGTTTGTCGACGGTCTCTACGACGCCGGCATCGTCATGATCCACACCGGCACGGGCATCTTGTCGACGCCGATGGGCGAGGCCGAGATCGACCGGTTGGCGGAGGCGGTTCTCACCAGCCTGCGGAAGGCCAAAGCGCGGCTGCTGGGCCAGGCGCCACCGGCGCTGTCTTCTCCGAGGTAGCCTCCCCTGCCGGGGCCACCGCCCTCAGGGGTCGCCCAGAAGCTCGATCAGCGTCGCCTCGCCCTGGCCGACGCCCACACACAGCGTGGCAAGCCCGTAGCGCATGCTCTCGCCAGTTGCGGCGCGCCGCCTCATCTCGTGGAGCAGCGTCGTCAGGATCCGCGCCCCGGAGCAGCCGAGAGGATGCCCGAGGGCGATGGCTCCGCCGTTGACGTTGGTGATCTCGGGGCGCAGACCCAACTCGCGCATCACCGCGATCCCCTGAACGGCAAACGCCTCGTTCAGCTCGACCAGGTCGACGGCCTCGAGATCGAGACCGACCCGCGACAGGGCCTTGCGCGTTGCGGGGACGGGGCCAAGACCCATGGTGCGCGGATCCACCCCGGCGGCTGCCGAGCCGATCCAGCGTGCCATCGGGCGAGCTCCCAGCTCGTCCGCCGCTTCCGCGGACATCAACACCAGGGCGCAGGCGCCGTCGTTCAGGCCGCTGCTGTTGCCGGCGGTCACCGTGCCCTCCGAACGAAACGCCGGGCGGAGCTTGGCCAACGACTCGAGGCTGGTCGCCAGCTCGAAACCCTGGTCTGTCTTGTGGATGCGGGGGTGCTCGTCGGTGTCGACGACGATCGGCTCGCCCTTGCGCTGGGGGATGGTCACCGGCGCGATCTCGGCCGCGAACCGCCCCGCGTTGATCGCCGCGCAGGCCCGAGTCTGGCTCTCCAGGGCAAATGCATCCTGCTCCTGACGACTGATCTCGCCGCCGGCGATCTCGCCGGCGCGGCTGAGGTCGAAGATGTTCTCCGCCGTCACCCCCATCGCTTCCAGCGGGAAGATCTCCTCCATCTTGCGGTTGGGATAGCGCCAGCCCAGCGTGGTGTCGAAGGCGGTGACGTTGCCCGGCGGGCCCCAGGCGCGCGGGTTCTTGGGCATCGAGTAGGGTGCCCGGCTCATGCTCTCGACACCCCCGGCGATGAACAGCTCGCCCTCCCCCGAGCGGATCGCGCGGGCCGCCTGATTGACCGCATTGAGCCCGCTGGCGCAGAGACGGTTGAAGGTGACCGCAGCCACCGTGTCGGGCAGCCCGGCCAGCAACGCCGCCATGCGGGCAACGTTGCGGTTGTCCTCGCCGGCCTGGTTGGCGCAGCCCAGATAGACCTCCTCGATGGCTTCGGGGTCGATTCCCGTTCGCTCCACGGCCGCCGCGATCACTCCGGCGGCCAGGTCGTCCGGCCGCACGGTCGAAAGACAGCCGGCGTGTCTTCCGATCGGCGTCCGCACCGCATCGACGATCACCACATCGCGCATGGGTTCCTCCCCGCCTTCCAAGAGAGTCGAAGTCGTTCTGGCGATCCCGGGCGCACGATCCACCTACCGACCAGCGCTTTCGCCAGACGCGGATTATGACGCAGGAATCAGCCTAGGAGAGTACCTGATAGCGGTCACCGCCCTGAAGGGTGGGTCAGAGGCTCCGCCGGTCGGCGGCCACCCATGCCAGCAGCGAATCGCGATCAGCCGGCGCTGGGCTCGACGCCAAAGACCGCCTCGGCGATCGCCAGATCCTGCACGGCGACCCCGGTCAGGTCGGCGACCGTGATCTGCGCGCCGGCGGTTCTGCCGGCACATCGTCCGTTGATCACCTCACCCAGCTCGACGACCTCTGCCTTCTCCAGAGCGCCGGCCTGGAGGGCCTGGTGGATCTCGCCGCGGTGCTATGGGTGCCGGACCTCAGCGATCGCCGTCGTAACAGGGGCTCGGTTGCGGGTGTGGCGGTGACCACCAGGCTGCAGGTCGCCAGCAGCTCATCGGCATCTTGTGTGGTGTCGATCTCGAAGTCGCTGTGGGCGAAGTGCGCCCGGTAGCTCTCGAGCTGCGCCTCGCCGCGACCGCAGACCAGGACACGCCGGCAGGGCACCATCGGCGCCAGATGGGCCAGCTGGAGCCGCCCCTGGGTGCCGGTGCCGAGGATCCCCAGCCGCTCGACGCCGTCGGGGGCGAGATGCTTCGCCGCAACGGCGCCGGCGACGGCGGTGCGCACGTCCGTCAGATGCCCTTCGTCCAGCAACACGCAGGCCGGCTCGCCGGTGCGCTGACTGAAGAGCAGCATCATGCCGTTGCCCGAAGGCAGACCGAGCGACGGGTTGTCGAAGAACCCGGAGGCGATCTTGACGACGTAGTGGGCGCCGCCGTCAACGTACCCGTACTTGATGTGCACCTCGCCGCTCTCCAGCAACAGCTCGCCCACCGGCGGGATCGTCGCCCGGCCGGCCGAGTAGTCGACAAAGCCACGCTCGATCGCGGGGACCAGGTCGAGACCCGGCAGGACCTCCTCGATCTGCTGACGGGTGAGGATCCTCACGGCTCGAGATCCGCGACGAGCTCGCGCAAGCGCCCCAGCGCCGTCTCCAGATACTCCACCGGCAGCCCGAAGGAGATCCGCAGATAGCGATCCATGCCGAACACCTCCCCCGGCACGACGAGCACGCTCTGCTCGGCGCGCAGACGCCGAACGAGATCGCTCGAGCTCACATCGAGCCGGTAGCGCAGGAAGGCGATGGCGGCGGCCCCTGGCGGCGTCAGGTCGAACAGGTCTCCCTGATCCGCCGCCCACCGTTCGAGCACCGGATAGCCGCGGCGGATGTAGCCGCGTGTGCGGTCGAGGATCTGGGGCCGGACTTCCGGCGACAGGGCCAGCGCCGCCAGTCGGTTGGACAGCGCCGTGGCGCTGAGCGTCGTGTACTCGTGTAGCGCCCAGAGCTCGTCGATCGTCGCGGCCGGCGCCACTGCCCATCCGACCCGCAGACCGGGCAGACCGTAGGCCTTGCTCATGCTGCCGACCGCCACGACCTTGTCGTAGCGGCCGTAGAACGACGGCGTCTGCCGGTCGGTGAGCCGCTCGGCCCCGGCATAGACCTCGTCGGCCAGAATCCAGGCGCCGGCACGCTCGGCCGCGGCGACGATCGCGTCCATCTCCGCCTCCTCGAGAATGGCGCCGGTCGGGTTGTTGGGGTTGCAGACGGCGATCATGCGGGTCCGCGGCGTGACCCGCTCCTCGAGCTCGGCCAGGTCGGGTGCCCAGCCGCTATCCGCCTCGAGGTCGAAGGTCGCGATCCGGTAGTCGCTGTTGCGGGCGATCCCCCAGATCTGCATGTAGTTGGGCAGCATGACGACGATCTCGTCGCCGGGCTCCAGCAGCATGCGGGTGGCCAGATAGTTGGCCTCGATCGCCCCCACCGTGACCAGCACGTTGTCGGGCGAAGCGCCGTCGTAGAGGTCGGCGATAGTCTCGCGCAACCGCGGAATCCCGTTGACGTGCGGGTAGGTCAGCTCGACCGCCAGGAGCTCCTCCAGGGCCTCCGGCCGGTACTCGAGGAGCTCCTTCAGCCGCAAAGGATGCACACCGCTTTCCGAGAGGTTGTAGTCGACCGTCTGCTCGTACTTCGACATCAGTCGTTCCATGTCGAAGGGCTGAAAGTCGCCGCGCATTCGTCACCTCCCGTGGAGAGCTCCGATCGTAGGCGATCCGGTCGGGCAACGGAACCCGTCGCGCCCTGCCCCGCCTGCTGCTCGGTTGCCCGGGCTGCGTCACTGGGTGATGGTCCGGCTATCTCGGGTCTGTGCCGTGTTCGAGCTACTGCCCGGACGATCGCGAGTGCCAAAGGCTGTCAGCGGCCTGCGAATTCTCGGCTCCCGAGGTGGCGGCGGCGCAGGCCCGGGCCTCGCCCCGAGGGCTCGCAAAGTGAGCCGGACGCCAAACGTAAACTACTACTATTCAGTGACTTACGTCGTAAAACGACAGTCTGCGCCAGACACCGATTGCAGGCGCGACCTGCCCTGGCACGTGAGTTGCGCCTCCAAATCCCTTCGTGGACGACGGAGAGGAGACGTGCGATGGAACCGAACCCGACTGACACCCGACCTCCCGCAGCGACCACCGACGAGGCCGTCGCCGACGAGGACCCCCAGGAGGCGCTCGAGAAGCGCTTCCGTAACGGCGCCAACTGGTTCTACTGGGTCGCGGCGCTATCGCTGGCCAACTCGGCGGTCGTGCTCTTCGGCGGCGAGTGGGGTTTCGTCTTCGGCCTGGGACTGACCCAGGTCGTCGATGCCGTCGCCTGGGCCGTGTCCGAGGAGTCGGCGGAGATCGCCACCGTCGCCAAGGTAGTGAGCTTCGGGGTCAACCTACTGATCGTCGGCCTGGTGGCGCTGATGGGCTGGCTCGCCCACAGGCGGCTGCAGTGGGTGCTCGTCGTCGGCCTCGTGCTCTATGTCTTCGACGCCCTGATCTTCCTCGCCGCCGGCGACTTCCTGAGCCTGGCGTTCCACGGCTGGGTCTTCTTCGCCGTGACCAACGGGCTTCTCGCCTGCCGCAAGCTGGCGGCGCTGGACTCGCCGCCCGCCGCGCAGGCTTTCAGCCCGGCCTAGCCTGCCCTTCTCAGGCTAGGACGCAGCGCCACCCGGCGGTGGGGCGGCGTCGCGGTGACGCCATGCTGCCATAAGATCTGCCGCATCCGCAGCGATCGGCGCGGAGATCGTCATGCCTGAGGGGCCTGAAATCCGGCGCGCCGCCGCTCGCGTCGCAGCCGCCATCGAGGGGCGGATTGCGGACCAGGTCTTCTTCGCCTTCGATCGGCTCAAGCGGTTCGAGGTCGAGCTGGCCGGCCGCAGGGTCGACGAGGTGACCAGCCGCGGCAAGGGCATGCTGACGCGCTTCGAGGGCGGCTGGAGCGTCTACACCCACAACCAGCTCTACGGCCGCTGGTACGTGATGCGCAGCGACCGCCTGCCAAAGACCAGCCGCCAGCTCCGCTTCGCGGTCACCGCCGGAGCCCGGCGAGCCCTGCTCTACTCGGCTTCAGAGATCGAAGTGCTCGATCGAGAGGCCGAGCGCCAGCATCCGTACCTGAGCCGGCTCGGCCCCGATGTGCTGTCACAGGCACCCGGCGCCGACGAGCTCGCAGCCCGCCTGGTCGAGCCGCGCTTTCGCGGCCGTCAGCTCGGGGCGCTGCTTCTCGATCAGGGTTTCGTGGCCGGGCTCGGCAACTATCTACGCGCCGAGATCCTCTTCGAAGCTCGGATTCACCCTCGGCGGCGCGCCGCCGAGTGCGGCGAAGAGGAGATCCGCAGGCTCGGGGACAGGGTGATCGCGCTGACCCGGCGAACCTATCGCACGCGGGGAATCACCCTGCCGGCGTCGCGCGTTGCCGAGCTCAAGACCGCCGGCGTGCCACGCTCGGCCTACCGCTTCTGGGTCTATGGACGAGCCGGCGCGCCCTGTCGGATCTGCGGCCGGCGGGTGCTGGTCGAGCCGATCGGCGGGCGGAAGTGCTACTGGTGTCCCTCCTGCCAGCCGGGCAGGAATGGCACGGCTGGCCTGCATCCCAAGCGCCCCGCAGGTCGAAGAGGTCAGTAGACGACGAGGCTGCCAAATCCGGCAGCTCCGAGGTTGGGAGATCCGATCATGACCTGCAAGACGACAAGATCCGCCGCCTGGCTCATCGCTACTCCGCTGTTTCCTATCCTGGTCGCCGCCTGGGCCGGAGGGGCGGGCCGGCGCAAAGCCGGCTCCTGCCGGCCGGCGGGAGAGTGCGGCACGGAGAAGAAGCAGCCGGCCGCAGCTCGCGCCAAGGCCCGTCGGGCGCGCCCGGCGCAGGACATCGTGGACACCGCCGTCGCCGCGGGCTCTTTCAAGACGCTGGTGAAGGCGATCCTGGCCGCCGATCTGGCCGACACCCTCAAAGGCGACGGTCCCTTCACCGTTTTCGCGCCCACCGACGACGCGTTCGACCGCCTGCCCGAAGGGGTCCTGGCCGGGCTGCTCGAAGACCAGGAGAAGCTGGCCTCCGTGCTCACGTTTCATGTCGTGCCGGGCCGCGTCGAGGCGGCGGCGCTCGACAGCTACGCCGCCATGAAGACGGTTCAGGGCGAGAGCCTCGACGTCGACACCTCGATCGGCGTCAAGGTCGGCTCGGCCTACGTGGTCGAGGCCGATATCGAGACCTCCAACGGCGTGATCCACGCTATCGATTCGGTGCTGATCCCGGAGTAGAATGTGAGCGTGCCGTCGAGGCCGGCGAAGCCCGGATGGCTCGGGCGCTGCAGGCAGCCCGCCGGACTGGCTCCGGCGGTCGTGCTGCTGCTCCTGGGCGCCTGCTCGGCGGCGCCCCGCGGCGCCACCGAGAAGAGCTGGACAGAGTACCTGGAGACTCTGGACCGGCTAGCCGCACGCGGCGCCGCGCTGGAGCCGGGCGGCGCGGCCGAGCTCCGCGCCGTCGAGCGCTTTCAGAGCCTGCTGAGCGACCTCAAAGCACCCGAATTCCGCTCCCAAATCCGCGAGGTATA
>CALZJC010000129.1 GCA_945787525.1 Thermoanaerobaculia bacterium
ATGGGGCGGCTCGAAGGAGACGGGATGGTGGGCGTGCCCGGGGTCGCCATGCGGCTTTTCGGGGCGCTGGCTCGCAACGGCGTCAGCGTGATCCTGATCAGCCAGGCCTCGAGCGAGCACTCGATCTGCTTCGCGGTAGCGCCCGATGACCTGGAGGCCACCCGCCGGGCGGTCGACGAGGAGTTCCGGGTCGACCGACGGGCCGGCGACATCGACGAGCTGGACGTCGAGGAGGACGTGGCCATCGTCGCCGCGGTCGGCGCCGCCATGAGCGAGCGCCCAGGCATTGCCGGCCGGCTGTTCTCGGTCCTGGGAGAGCGGGGAGTCAACGTGCGCGCCATCGCGCAGGGCTCCTCGGAGCTCAACATCTCGCTGGTCGTCAAGCGGCCGGACAAGGCGCCGGCGGTGCGCGCCATCCATGAGGCTTTTTTCCGCGGCGCGCCGCGCCGCGCCGAGCTGCATCTCGCCGGCGTCGGCAATGTGGGCAGAGCCCTGCTCGAGCAGATCGCCGCCTGCCGGCGGGAGGTCGAGAAGAGGAGTGGCTGGCGGCTCGAGATCCTCGGCATGGCCACGAGCACCCGGTGGTTGGCCGACGGCGAGGGAATCGACCCGGCCACCGCGGCCGAGCGTCTGGCCGGCGAGCCGTCGGGCCGGGGCGCGCTCGACATGATCGAGGAGATCCTCGAGGACCGCTCTCCCGCGCCTCGCATCTTCGTCGACTGCACACCGTCGGCGGCCGTCAGCGCGGCCCATCATCGCCTGCTGTCGGCGGGCGTCCACGTGGTCACGGCCAACAAGCGGTTGGTGGCCGGTGAGATGGGCGACTACCGGCGGCTGATGAGCGCCGGCCCGGGTCGGCTCTACTACGAGGCCACGGTCGGCGCCGGCCTGCCGGTGATCCGCACGCTGGCCGACCAGCTGGCCACCGGCGACGAGCTGATGCGGGCGGCAGGCGTGCTCTCGGGCCCGATCAGCTTCCTGATGAGCGAGTTGACCCGGGGCGAGCTTTTCAGCCGCGCCGTGCGGCGGGCGCGGGAGCTCGGCACCACCGAGACCGACCCGCGTGAGGACCTGGCCGGCGAGGACGTCGCCCGCAAGCTGCTGATCCTGGCGCGGCTCGCCGGCGCGACCCTCGAGCGCGGCGCTGTCGAGGTCGAGCCGCTGGTGCCCGCCGATCCCTGGATGAAGATGGACCTGGAGGAGTTCTGGGAGCGTCTGCCGGAGCTCGATGGCGAGTTTGCCGGCCGCGTAGAGGCCGCCGCCGCGGCCGGCGATCGCCTGGTCTACCTGGCCTCGTGGGACGGTCGACGGGCACGGGTGGCCCTCACCCCGGTCGGCGCCGGCCACCCCTGCCACGACCTCGGCGAGGCGGAGAACCTGATCGCCTTCCACACCCGCCGCTATGCGAAGATTCCCCTGGTGATCCGCGGGCGGGGCGGCGGGCCGCGCGTAACGGCGGCCGGTGTCCTGGCCGACATCCTGCGCGCCCTGGCCGAGCACCAGAGACCATGATGAACACGGCACCAAGATGAGCCCCATCGAGATGAGCCCCATACCGAGCAGCAGGATCCCCGTCGCGGTTCTCGGCGCCACGGGCAGCGTGGGCCAGCGGTTTGCCGCGCTGCTGGCCGACCATCCGTGGTTCACCGTCGCCGTCCTGGCCGCCTCGGAGCGCTCGGCCGGGCTGCCGTACCGCGAGGCGGTGCGCTGGGTGCAGCCGACGCCGCTACCGGAAGAGCTCGGCGAGATGCGGGTGGTGGCCTGCCGTCCGGAGGCCGTCGGCGAGTGCCGGCTGGCGTTCTCGGCGCTGGAATCGGCGGTGGCCACGGAGACCGAGGAGGCCTTCGCCGCGGCCGGCATCTGGGTGGTGTCGAACGCCAGCAGCCACCGGATGCACCCGTTGGTGCCGCTGGTCGTGCCCGAGGTCAACCCGGACCATCTCGACCTGGCTGCGCGGCAGCGCTTCGGCTCCGGTCGGATCCTGACCAACCCCAACTGCTCGACCATCGGCCTGACCCTGGCGCTCAAGCCGCTGGTCGACGCGTTCGACGTCGAGGCCTGCCACGTGGTGACGATGCAGGGCCTGTCGGGAGCCGGTCTGACCGGGGTGCCGGGCATGCAGGTGCCCGACAACCTGATTCCCTACATCGCCGGCGAGGAGGAGAAGTTCGAGAACGAAGCGGCCAAGATCCTCGGTCGGCTGGGCGACGACGGCATCGCGCCCTATCCGCTGCCGATCAGCGCCCACTGCAACCGGGTGCCGGTGAGCGACGGGCACACCCTGTGCGTGTCGATCCGGCTCGGCAGGCCGGCGACGCCCGAGCAGGTGATCGAGGCGTGGACCGCGTTCGCCGGTGAGCCCCAGGAGCGTGAGCTGCCCTCGGCGCCGCGTCCGGCGATCCACTACTTGCCGCAACAGGACGCGCCGCAGCCGCGGCTGCACCGCGATCTCGGAGGCGGCATGGCGATCAGCGTCGGCCGTCTGCGGCCCTGTCCGCTGCTCGACTACCGCTTCGTGACGCTGTCGCACAACACCGTGCGCGGCGCCGCCGGCGGCTCCATCCTGCTGGCCGAGCTGGCCATCGCCCGCGGTCTGATGGAAAGCGATCGCCAGGCCGATCGGTGAGAAGGACAGGCTAGATGCGCGACGAGGTCGGCCGCTGGGTGCGGGCCGCGGCGCCGGCCAGCGTCTCCAATGTCTGCTGCGGTTTCGATCTGCTGGGCTTTGCCGTCGCCGGCTGGCAGGACGTCGTCGAAGCGAGATCGTCGCCGCGGCCGGGGGTGCGGCTGCTGGAGGTGACGGGGGACGGCGGCCGGCTGCCGCGGACCGTCGACGAGAATACCGCCGGGGTGGCGGTGTTGAAGCTGCTCGAGCTGATCGGCCGGGATGGCGGCGAAGCGCCGGGGGTCGAGCTGCGTCTGCGCAAAGGGCTGCCCCTGGCCAGCGGCCTGGGCTCGAGCGGCGCCAGTGCGGTGGCCGCCCTGGTAGCGACCAACGAGGCGCTCGGCATCGGCGCCGACCCGGAGCGACTTCTCACCGCCGCCATGGAGGGCGAGCGGGTGGCCTGCGGCACCGCCCACCCCGACAACGTGGCGCCGTCCCTGCACGGCGGCCTGCTGCTGGTGCGGCCCGGGGAAACGCCCGCGTTGACCGAGCTGCCGGTGCCGGCGGGGCTCACCTGCGTGCTTCTCCATCCACCCAGCGCGGTGGCGACCGAGGCGGCCCGGGCGGTGCTGCCGGTGGAGGTTCCGCTGTCGACCCTCACCGCCCAGGCGGGCAACCTGGCGGCGTTGGTGACCGGTCTGTTCCGCGGTGACGACCGCCTGATCTCCGGCGCCCTGGTGGACCTGGTAGCCGAGCCCGTGCGGGCCTCGATGACCCCGGGTTTCGAGGCGGTGCGGAGCGCCGCTCTGGCGGCCGGCGCTCTGGGGGCCGGTCTGTCGGGCTCCGGTCCCACCGTCTTCGCCTGGACCCGCGAGCCGGACTGGGCGGCGAGGATCGGCGAGGCGATGCGCGATGCGCTGGAGCGCGACACCGGCTTGCAGGGCGACCTGTTGATCTCGCCGGTCGGCGCACCGGGCGCCCGGGTCGTGGCTCACGGAGAGCCGTCCTGAGATACGTCAGCACCCGCGGCGAGACGCCGTCGGTGACTCTGGAGACGGCGCTCCTGAGCGGCCTGGCGCCGGACGGCGGGCTGTTCATGCCCGAAGAGCTGCCGCGGCTCGCTGCCACCTTTCTGGAGGATCTCGGGTCCAGATCCCTGGCCGAGATCGGTGGCGTGGTCAGCGAGTCGTTTGTCGATCAGCTGTCCGCAGCCGAGCGCGTCCGGCTGGTCGAGGAGACGCTCGACTTCGAGATCCCGCTGGTCGAGCTCGGCGACGGCGTGCACGTGCTGGAGCTGTTTCACGGCCCTACCCTCGCCTTCAAGGACGTCGGCGCCCGCTTCATGGCGCGCCTCATGGCTCGCTGGGCGGGCGGGGATTCCCGGCCGTTGACGGTGCTTACGGCCACCTCCGGGGACACCGGCGGCGCCGTGGCGCAGGCGTTCGCCGGCCTCGATGGCTTGCGCGTGGCGGTGCTCTATCCGCGCGGCAAGGTGAGCCCGCTACAGGAGAAGCAGTTCACCACCCTGGGCGGCAACATCCAGGCGCTCGCCGTGGCCGGCGATTTCGACGACTGCCAGCGGCTGGCCAAGGAGGCCTTCCGGGACGACCGGCTGCGCGCCGAGCTGCGGCTGACCTCGGCCAACTCGATCAACATCGGCCGCCTGCTGCCGCAGATGTTCTACTACTTCCAGGCCGTGGCACGGTTGCCCGAAGGCAGCGGACCGCCGCTCTTTTCGACCCCCAGCGGCAACTTCGGCAACCTGACCGCCGGGCTGATGGCGCGCGCCGTGGGACTTCCCTGCCGGGGTTTTGTCGCCGCGACCAACGTCAACGACGCCGTACCGCGCTTTCTGGCCGACGGGCGCTACCGGCCGCGCCGCGCCCGGGCGACGCTGTCGAACGCCATGGACGTGGGCGATCCGAGCAACTTCGAGCGCATGCTGTGGTTGTTCGACGGAGACGTCGACCGCATGCGTCAGGTGGTCGCGGGCAGCCGCCACGACGATGCCGAGACCGGCCGCATCATGCGCCGCGTCCACCAGGATAGTGGCTACCTGCTCGATCCCCACACCGCGGTCGGCTACCTGGGGCTGCGCCATCGGCTGGCGGCCCTGCCCGAGCCAGCCCCCGGTGTGGTTCTGGCCACCGCTCACCCGGCCAAGTTCCGCCACGAGATCGAGCCGCTGCTCGGTCTGCGGGTCGAGCTGCCCCGTCGGCTGCAACGCTGCCTCGAGCTCGAGAGTCGGGCGCTCGACATCCCGGCCCGGCTCGATGCCCTGGCGTCGTTCCTGCGCCGCTGGCACTGAATGGCCGAGGTGCCGCGAGGCCGCTGGTCAGCCGGTCAGGCTAGAGTATTCCGGTGGACAACCTGCCCGCCCGAGTCGGAGTCGCGTGATGACGGATGAGACCGAAGACCAGCGGTTTGCGAAGGTGCGGCACCAGATCTCGGACTGGCTGCTGGCCGAGGGCTGGAAGCTGACCGATATGTCGAGCAAGGCCGAGGGCGCGGCTTGGGCGATCGAGGGCCGGGACGCCAACAAGCGGGTCGTGGTCTTCGGTCAGGGCGCCAGGAAACCCGACGCGCTGGTGATGCAGGCGCCGATCACCATCGACGAGCCCAGCCGTGCCCGGCTTGCCGTGTTGGGATCGGGCAAGAACGAAGAGCTCGGCTGGGAGATCCGCTTCCAGCTGGTGCACATGGGCATTCAGTTCAGCGGTCTGACTCTGCCCCTCGAGCGGTTCGTGCTGATCTCCCGGGTGTATGTGGACGACCTGCGGCGCAACGGCTTCTTCGAGCGGCTCGATCGCCTGCAGGGAGCCATCACCGCGACGATCTGGGTGATCCGTCGGGCGCTGGCCGAGCCCGGCCCGGACAGCGCGGGAGCGGACGATCTCGGCATCAACTAGTGTTGTGTCTCCGACTTGGCTTGCCGTATGGGCGAGCCATCGGCGTTGCTGGCAAGGCGCGCTGACGCAGGCATAGCCGAGCCTATGTCGAGGAAGCGCAACGTAGCCAGCGACGTCGAGGGCCGTCCAGACGGTAAGGCGAAGTTGGAGACACAACACTAGCTTACTGTTCTCACCGAGTGATTCGGTGAGCTGCCGAGGCTAACGCCCGGCGCCGGCCAGCAGGCGTCGCTCGATATCGGCCGACAGCTCGTCTGCGGCGGCGCGAACGTCTGCGATAGCAGCGGCCGCCGCCTCGCCGGTCTCGGTGGCCCACTTCCGATCGTCGGCCAGACCGGCCAGGTTGATCAGCACGTTGTACCAGGCTCCTTCGGCACAAGTGCGGGCGCACCAGGCGGCGACGCCGGCGTCGGAGAGCGAGTTGGGGTTGCCCGAGGCGGCCATCTCCCGGGCCAGCTCGAGCAGCCGGCCGCAACCCTGGAGAACCTCCAACGGCACGGCGGTGGCGCCGCGATTGGCCTGGCGCACACGTTCCGTCTTGGCCGCCTTCTCGTCCTCGGTCTTCGCTCGGCCGCGCCCGGCGGCCATCACCCGGTTGAAGGCCTCGGTGTCGCGATCGACGGCCGCCAGGTACCATGCTTTGTGGCGCTGGGCCGTCGCCGCCAGCCGGGACATCGCCTCCCAGACCTCCTCCTGCCCCTTGCGGCCGTGGGTCAGGTTGCCGACCATGGCGCTCAGAGCGGCCGACAGGGCGCCGGCGAGGGCGGCGACGCTGCCGCCACCGGGAGCGGGGGAGTCCGAAGAGAGCTCGTCGGCGAAGCCGGAGACGGTGCGGCTCACCAGGCTGGTGGCCTCGGCGGCGAGGCGGTACTCGATGATCTTCTCGTCCGGATCGAACTCGGAGATCTCGCGCAGGCCCAGCGACTGGATGGCGGTCTCGACGATCTGGCGCTCGGGCAGCCCCGCAGACTGGCCCTGGCGTTCCAGGTAGTGGCGGCCGGCCTGGAGCATCGCATCGAGCGGGATCAGGCCGACGAGCTCGGAGCCGGTGACCCGCAGGCCGCGTTCTTGCGCCTCTTCGGCGATGACATCGAACGCCTGGTGGGGCGGGGTGACGTCGAAATCGACCAGGTTGATCGACACCTGAGCGCGCTGGTACTCGTCGATGTACCAGCCGACGGCCTTGGTCGCCGGCAGCCGTCCGGGCTGCCGTTGCTTCTTGCCATCGGCGTCGCGGACCAACTTGCCGGCCGCGTCCCTGGCCAGCCGTCCGGCCTCGCGCACGTCGAGGGCGATGTCGTGCGCCAGCTGGCGCGATCGGGTGTTCAGGTTGACGTTGTAGGCGATGAGGAACTTGCGGGCGCCGATGACCGTGGCGCCGCTCCGGGCGTTGAACCGAGCCGGGCCGAAGTCGGGCGCCCATTCCGGATCAGCGAGCTTGTCGGCCAGGCCTTCGTACTCTCCCGCCCGGACGTCGGCTAGATTGCGCCGCTCCGGTCGGCTGGCGGCATGCTCGTACAGATAGACCGGGATCCCCAGCTCGTCGCCGACCCTTCTGCCCAGCCGCCGCGCCAGCTCGGCACACTCATCCATGGTGATGCCCGAGACCGGCACGAAGGGGCAGACGTCGGTGGCGCCCATACGTGCATGCGCGCCGCTGTGGCGACGCATGTCGATCAGCCCCGCCGCCTCACGGATGCCCTGGAACGCTCCCTCGACAGCCGCCTCGGGAGCCCCGACGAGGGTTATCACGGTGCGGTTGGTGGCCGCTCCCGGATCGACGTCGAGCAGGCTGACGCCGTCGACGCCGGCGATGGCGGCGGCGATCCGATCGATCAGCGAACGGTCACGGCCCTCGCTGAAGTTGGGAACACACTCGACGATCGACATAGACGTTTCCGGGATTGGCCAAGTGGCGAGCGAGCTTGCAGTCTAGCAAGGCAGCCGGGCGTTGGCGTCACGTGCGTTGTGAAATCGCGCGACGCCTGATTCGAGAACATCCTTCGAAACCTTACAAACATACTTCGCACGACCGGTGCGCGGCATCCGATTCGTGCTAGCTTTCGCGGCCAGCCCGCGCTCGGGTGGTCTCCTCTGGCGTCATGACGAGATGAGAGCTACAGGTACCAGCGACCGGCCAGTGTTTCGGGAGGGTCCGTGAAGAGGCCGGACTCATCGCCTGCCGCAGGCGACAACGACCCCCGGTCTTCAGACGGGAGCCGCGACCCGCGTCTTCTGAGTGCGGCCATGGAGACGGCGGCAAACGCCATCTTCGTCACCGACACGCAGGGCACGATCGAGTTCGTCAACCCGGCATTCGAGAGGCTGAGCGGCTACTCGAAAGAGGAGGCCGTGGGCGAGACGCCGCGCATCCTCAAGTCGGGCCGGCAGGAGCGAGCCTTCTACGAGGAGCTCTGGCGCACGATCATGAGCGGCAAGGCGTGGAGCGGACGAGTGATCAACCGGAGCAAGAGCGGGGAGCTGTTTACCGTCACCCAGACGGTGACACCGATCGCCGACGAGGCGGGCCGGCTGACCCACTTCGTGGCGATTCACGAGGACATCACCGCCAAGGTCGAGGCCGAAGAGCGCATTTACCATATGGCCCGCCACGACTTCCTGACCGATCTGCCGAACCGTTACTCACTGAACGAGCGCCTGGCGCACGAGATCCGCCTGGCGGTGCGCCACTCCCGTTCGCTGGCGGTGCTGATGCTCGACCTGGATCATTTCAAGGGCGTCAACGACAGCTTTGGGCATACCACCGGCGACGAGCTTCTGGTCGAGGTCGCGCGGCGGCTCTCCGCCATCGTGCGCGAGGTCGATCTGCTGGCGCGGCTCGGCGGCGACGAGTTCGCGGTGGTGCAGACCGAGCTGGCCGGCCCCGACAGTGCCGCCGAACTGGCCACCCGGCTGATCGCCAGCCTGGCACCGCCGTTCGAGTTGCGCGAGCAGAAGGTCTACACCGGCGTCAGTATCGGCATCGCCATCAGCCCGCCCGCGGAGCCCGACCCGGAGGATCTGCTCAAGCAGGCGGATCTGGCGCTGTACCGGGCGAAGGAGGACGGCCGCAACGGCTACCGGTTCTTCCTCGAGGAGATGAACACCGAGATCCAGCGACGGATGGCGTTGGGTCAGGAGCTCCATCGGGCCCTCGAGCGCGAGGAGTTTTTTCTGGAGTACCAGCCGCAAGTGGATCTGCGCAGCCGGAGGCTGGTGGGAGTGGAGGCGCTGCTGCGCTGGCGCCATCCCGAAAGGGGTATCGTCCCGCCGCTCGATTTCGTTCCGATAGCGGAGAGTAACGGTCTCATCGTGCCGATCGGAGCCTGGGTGCTCCGCCAGGCCTGTCAGCAGG
>CALZJC010000130.1 GCA_945787525.1 Thermoanaerobaculia bacterium
GGCCTGGCTGCAGCCGAGGAGTTCCACCCGGGCTACCGGTCGCCGGGGGCGCTGCACGACACCGCTGGTCTGCGGCCGCGGATCGTCGACGCCCTGGGGCTCGAGAGTCGTGGGCTCGGCTGGCGCGAGCCGCCGCCGGTGGTCGTGGCCCGACCCGGTCGCGAGCCGATCCGGCTGACCGCCGGCCCGCAGCTGGCCGGCTGGCGGCGGTCGGTCGCCGAGCTGCGTCCGTTCCTCGGTCGCCTCCAGGAGAGACCGGCGCCACGGCTGGAGCTGCGCGGCGCCGGCGACTTCATGCGGTTGGGGCTCGAGGGTCTGGCCCTGCGCCGGCTCGGCCGGCGGCGCGGCCGGGAGCTCTTGCGGGTGCTGCCGATGCCGGTCCAGGACTGGCTGTCGGAGTGGTTCGAGGATGGCGACGTGGCCGGTGCCCTGGCCATGCCGGGCCTGCTGGGCGGCTTCACCGGGCCGCGCGCTCCGGGGACCGCCGGCATCCTGCTGCTGATGGAGAGCGCCGCCGGTCGCGAAGTGGCGGGTGGGCCGGCCGGGCTCATCGCTGCCCTTCATGGGGCGCTGAGAACGGCAGGTGTCGAGGTGCGCACCAGCGCCGAAGTGACCGCCATCGACATCGAAGGGGGCAGGGTCGGCGGCGTGCGTCTGGGCTCCGGCGAGGAGCTGCCGGCCGCGGTGGTTGCCGCCTCGTGCCACCCCGCGACGGCGCTATTCGGCCTGCTGCCTCCGGGCAGCCTGGGGCTGCGTGACGAGCGCGACCTGCGTTCGTATCGCAGCCGCGGCACCGTGGCCAAGCTGCACCTGGCCCTGTCCGGGACGCCCCGGCTGGCGGGAGATGGCGAAGTTGCCGAGCTGGTGCGCCTCGGCAGCCTGGTGGAGCTGGAACGGGCTTCGGATGCCGTCAAATACGGCCAGCTGCCGGCGGCGCCGACGCTGGAGATACGGCTGCCGAGCCTGGCCGAGCCCGCGCTGGCACCGGCCGGCCATCAGGTGGCATCGGTGCTGATCGACTTTGTGCCCGCCGCGCCGCAGGGCGGATGGTCGAGTCGGTTGCGCGCCACGTTGGAGGCGGCCGTGATGGGCCGGCTGGAAGAGGTGGCGCCCGGGCTGGGCGCGCTGGTGGTCGGCAGTGAGCTGCTCACCCCGCCGGACATCGAAGAGCGCTACGGGGCCGTCGGCGGGCACCTCTTCCATGGCGAGATGGCCCTGGATCAGATGCTCTCCCTGCGGCCGGCGATCTGCGCCGGCCGCTACAAGACGCCCATCGATGGCCTCTATCTGGCCGGCGGCGGCAGCCACCCCGGCGGGGGCATCAGCGGCCTGCCGGGCTGGCTGGCGGCCGGCGCGATCCTCGCCTAGTCCTCGGCTGCGGCCGTGGGCCGGCTCTCGTGCCGCGCGATCTCCCACAGCTCCGCGGCGTCCGGCAGCCCGAAGGCGCGGTGGCAGAAGTTCTGGAACCGGCCGCTGTGCAGCTGCCCCAGGTATCTGTACGCCTCGGTGAATCGCCTGGACCGCGCCCACTGCTCGAACAGGGTCCTCCAACCCTGGTTGCCTTCGTGATCCCAGTTGCGCGGCTGGTCCAGGTTCAAGTTGACGAAAGCGTGCTCCATCAGGGCCAGCTGCTGGCCGACCATGTAGGTGATCTCGGGACTCAGGCTCTCGTCGGCGTCAGCCTCGGGGCTGGCTTCGTCCGCCCCGGCGAGGCCCGGGTGCAGCTCGAAGTAGTAGCTCCTGTACTCCTCCCTCACGAGTGCCTTCTGGATGCGGCGCAGCTGGTCCTGCAGGTAGGCGTGCTTCGCGGACAGGCGCGGCGCCAGATCGGCTCGCAGGTTGTGGAACCAGCTGGTGAACCCCTGCCAGTCGTGCTTCGGGTCCTCGCCGCCGACGAGCGGCGGAAAGAGGCCGTCGGCCATGTGATAGCCGAGCGCCCGGTAGGCCTCGAACTGCCCTTCGTCGAAGAACTGGTCGGCGGTGCTCTCGTGCGGGAAGTCCGCGTTCTTGGCCCGGTACTCCTGCATCGTCTCGTCCTCGTTGCCGGTGAACGAGGACTTGATGTAGAGCAGATAGCCGGTCTCCGGACCCGCGGGGCAGAAGTAGCGCTGTGCCTTGGCGGCCCTCCTGTCCTCTTCGAGCTCGTGGGAGCAATCCGGTTCGGGGCAGATACCGCCCTCGGCCTGGCGGACCTTGCGGTGCTGGCCGGGGTAGATGATGCGTCCGAGCGCCGAGTGCTGCGAGCTCTGGCCATTCTCGCCGAGCCGCAGGTCGTCCAGCAGAATCTCGATCTCGATGCCCATGTCGATGCGGGCGTAGCGCATCAAAGTCGCCAGCCCACCGAAAGTCAGTCCGGCATCGGCCTCTCCGTCGCCGCAGATGATGTACCGGCAGCGGCGGCGCAGCAGCTCGTACACCGCCGTGTTCTCGATGTGGCCGCCGTCGGAGAGGTTGACCCACCGATGTCTCTCGTCGACCTTGCTGAACATCTCGCGCAGCAGGGCCCAGGGCGGGATCCGCCAGCGGAAGCGGTGCCACAGCGTGGGCTTGGACTGCCGGTTCCTGTCGGTCTTCTTGCGCAGCCACTCGCAGAGCCTGCCCGGGTTCGGCACCCAGTAGCCCAGGCGGATGTTGAACAGGGTCAGCAGCGCGACCAGCGGCTTGCTGGTCATCCGGCCGGCGTTGGGCGAGGCTGCCGCCGCCGAGATCGCCATCGCCGTGGGCAGGTCCATCTGGGGGAAGACCCTCTCCAGGTCTCTTGTCGTGCAGTAGCCGGTGCGGTGGCCGCCGTAGTAGTACTTGCTGAACATCATGAAGTCGCTGTTGCGGTCGCGCAGCAGCGGGTCTTTGCTGCCCTGGAGGTTCAACGACGTGTTGACGATGTGGTAGGGGGCCTTCGAGGCATGGCAGGTGACCTGGCTGGCCCAGTTGGGGCACGCCCCGGGGTCTTTCGGCTGCTCCGCCGTGGGCGTGCCGCCGCAGATGTCCTCGAGATCCAGGTCGGGCTCGATGAATATCTCCTCCGCCTCACCCACCTTGCCGGCTGCGTCCCTCGTTCTTCGCAGGCCGATCAGGTAGGCGCTGGCCAGGCGATCGCGATACAGGCCGAGAACGCCCGTCAGGTTGGGGTCGACGGCGAGCCTGCAGAACAGCAAGACCACGGCCGCGCCGGCGAGAACGAAGACCAGCACCGGCACCGGCTCGCCCCAGGCCTTCGCCAGGAGCCGCGAAAGCCAGTGGATCGAGTAGTAGCCGAGCGCCGCGCCGGCCAGGGTGACGACCGAGCTGACGCCGGCGCGGAGCTTGGAGGGCGTGCGCATCAGCCAGCCGACGATGAAGCTGCCGAAGCCGCCACCGAGGATGATCAGCAGGCTCCCCGGCAACAGCCAGAAGGCCGCGCTCGCGGTCTTCGTGTGGGGGCCCAGCGCGGCAGCGTCCATTGGCGGTGCCGAGAACGGATGCCAGACGTCGAATGTCTGGATGGCGCCCCAGACGCCGTAGACCAGACCCTCGGTCACGTACAGCATGACGACCAGGGGAATGACCAGGCCGAGCAGGCCGATGGCCAGCACGAGCAGCTTCTGCTTGAGCCCGCCCAGGCGCGAGATCAGCTTGCCGGCCACGGTGATGGCCGCCAGCGCGCCGCCGCTCGCCAGGCCGGCGGAGGCCCCTCGCCAGCCCGCGTCGCGCAGGTGATGGAAGTAGTGGATCAGGATAGGCATCGCCTCGACCAGCGCTACGGCGCCGATGAGCGCCAGGCACCAGGCGAAGGCCATTTCCACGGTGCTTCGCGAGCTCACCGAGCTCTCTTCGCCGGTCAGCAGCAGCTGGCGGTGTCTGTAGACCTTGTAGATCAGGATCAGCACCGGGAAGAGCAGCGCCATGAAGACGAAACAGGCAGCGATCAGCGGCGCCAAGGGGAAGAAGCGTGCCTTGGGCGGCACCGCCTTGCGCGCCTTTTCTGCGGCGCTTCTCGCCGTCCTCGCCGCTTCGCCCGCCGCCGCCGCCTGCTCCGTGCAGGCGATGTCGGCTCCGCAGTCGATCTCCTGCGCCAGCGCCGCCAGCCTGAGCGCGGTGGCCTCCGCGTCGGTTGCCTCGAGCTCGGCCTGCGCCGCCGCCTCGCCGGCCTCCTTCCAATCATCCAACTCGCTGTCGTAGCGCCAGAACAGGGCGGTCGCCAGCACGAGCAGGATCGGCAGCAGCACGAGGAAGTTGACCAGGATGCCGCGCAGCAGGACGCCGCCGATACGGGCAAAGTCCAGGAAGCCGCCGGTGGCCATGTAGTTGGAGTTGTTGCGCACCCAGGTGAGGAAAGGCGACTCGCGCTGCTCAGCGGCCTTCCCGGCCTCCTGCCGCGGGCCGGCGCCGAAGTCGACCGCGTAGGGGAACTCCCCCTTACCCCGAGCGAAGGCCCCCTTGTCGGCCGGCAGCCGGCGCATGGCGGTGCTGATGCTGGCGCCCAGATAGCCGCCACCCGAGACCGACGACATGTAGTCGACGTGATCGAAGACCCCCCGTTCGTGCAGCGCCTGGGCGATGCCCAGGTTGATCGTCGCCGAACGGATGCCACCACCCGAGAAGGCCAGGCCTACCAGGCTGTTACCGGTGGTGGGCTTCGAGGTGGATGCAAGCCGGCGCTCGTTGTCGCCTTCGTAGACCGTCTGCCAGCGTTGCCGGACATAGCCCAGCTCGCGCTCGAAGACCTCTTCGAACTCGACTCCACATCGGGAACCTTGCTGATCGGCCATCAGAGGATCTCCTCGCGTCGGGCCACACCTGGCTCGGTAATGTGCCGGAAAATCTAGCACAACCGCCGGCTGCGCCGGTGAGGCGGCCGCTGGTCACCATGTCTGAATCGTCCGGCCGGCGCTGGCGCCGGCCGAGTCAGTCGAGCGCTGTGGTCGATGCCTGACGCGACAGCTCTTTGAGCAACTCGGCGCTGGCCGCCGCACGGCCGGACCAGAAGCCGGCCCAGTCTCCGCCCGGATCGACCAGCCGGTAACGGCTCGCCGTCTGCGCCGCAAGACTCGACAACCACCAGAGCACGCCGCCGGCATCCTGGTTCAGCAGAGCGCGAAGGGCGAACCGCCGCTCGCCCGCCCGGCTCCCCAGGCCCAGCTCGCGCGCCGCGCGCTCGAGGTCCGACCGCACCAGGATCAGGCCGCTGCGCACCGGCGCCAGGAGCGCCGCCAGAAACGCCTCCCCTCCCTCGCGTCGTGGGTCGGCCATCGCCGGGGCCTCACGCAGATGCAGCGACAGGCTGTCCTGGGCGCCGAGCGCGCCGGCCTCCTCGGCCAACGCCGCCGTCAGCAGAGCGGCCCAGCGCTGGTAGTAGGGAGGCGCGATGGCCGCCGCCTTGTCGCAGTAGAGCGGCAGCCAGCTCAGCAGGTGCTCCCACAGCCAGGCGCGGCGGGCCCGGCGCCAGCTGTCGCGCCGCGCCCGGTCCGGCGCCTCCTGCTCCAGCTCGGCCAGCCGGGCCTGCAGCGCCAGCATGGTCGACAGGTGGTCCGCCTCGGGGGGCGGCGTCTCGCCCAGGGCCCGCCAGAATCCGGCGATCCGGTCGCGCGCCTCGCCGCCCAGCTTGCCCTCGGGGCCGAGGTAGACCGAGGCGTAGGGGTAGAGCTGGAGCTCGAAAAGAGCCGTGAAGGCCGCCCGGTCCGGGACCGGGCCGAGTCCGAGAACCTCGGCCAGGGGCCGGTGCTCGGGCGCCGGGGGCTCGACCAGGGTCGCCAGGGTGCGGAGCAGTTCCACCGTGGGGTCGAGGATACCGCCGCAGACGGGTGCGGTGAGAGCGTCGAGCCTCCCACCCGGGAGAGGCCCGGCGGCGCGAGCCCGCCGGGTCGCTCTGCCGCGTGCTCGTCAGTCGGCGTCCGGCCGGAAGGAGTCGTCCGACTCCGCCCCGGCCCGCGGCTTCCAGGCCAGCGAGTAGTAGGTGCCGCGGTCTCGGTTCCAGGGATCGAAGACGTTGATTACCGGCTCGAGCTCCTCGCGCAGCTCGGGCACCGTGCGTTGCAGGACCCGCTTGAACGGCGACACCAACTGCACGTGGCCGTTGGGCTCTCCCTTCTCGGTCTCCGGATAGGGTCCGTTGTCGATCACCCACTGGTGCCCCAGCGCGGTGTAGAACTCCGGCCGGAAGCTCGAGGTGAAGAAGCGGTCGCTGAACAGGCGCCGCGAGGCGTTGAGGATGAAGACCACGAACTGGGTCTCGGAGATGGCGAAGCCGTGCGGCCGGGTGTACTCGGCGAGCCATCCCACCACGGTGTCGACGTCCTCGATGTTGTCCACGGTCGAGCCGTCGGGGTGGCCGAGACAGTCGTTGATCGGTGAGCCGTCGGCGTTGACCTGCGCGACGGTGATGATCTTGGAGGCGTCGCACTCGTGCTGGCCGTACACTTCGCGCAGCCGGTCGATCATCCGGCGCTGCTGCGCCTGGGTCTCCGGGGCGGCCCGCACGTCGATGAAGTCGTCGAAGCTGGTGAGCTGGCGCAGACCGTACTGGCGGCGGAACTCGTTGAACCTGGGGATGCCGCGCTCGCGGTCGCGGATGAGGTCGAGCGCCGCGACGTCGATCTGCTGCGTCTCGCTCGTCAGCCGCGGCATCTTGAGGTTCTGCAGGAACTGGGCGTGATTGCCGAGGGTGAGGAGCCCCAGCCGCTGGCGGCCCATGCTGAGCGTCCAGTCGGCCAGGCCGCCCTCGGTCATCGCCTCGGCGGCGCCCTGGCGGAAAGTCTCTACGAACGGGATCTTCTTGCGGATCCTGTTCGGGTCGTCGTCCCACTCGCGGTACTCGGCCAGATCCGGCACCAGCGGGTGCAGGCGGTACACGGTGATGAACTCTTCGGGGAAGTTGAACGGCGAGCCGAAGTGGTTGGCGCCGGCGTTGACCGAGCCTTCGAGGTCGTCGAGGCTCCAGTCCTCTTTCTCGCTGCCAAAGCCGAAGATGCCCGGACCCGAGGCGAGGATCGAGAACAGCTGGTTGGCCACCCTCGGATCGCCGGCCTTCTTTGTGGCCGTCGCCATGCGGCTCATCAGCTTGGTCAGGTACTCGTGCTCATCGGGCTCGAAGAGGCCGCTCCAGTTGGAGTTCATGCCTTTGTAGAGCGGCTCGTTGTAGAGCAGCTGGGTGGTCCACTCGATGGTGTGGATCTTGGCGATCTCGGCGCTGACCACCAGCTGGGCCACGCGGTACAGCTCGTCGTCGGTGACCTCGGCGTAGCTGATCGGGCGGTCGGACGCGGCGGGGTTGCGCAGCCCCGAATCCGCATCCGGCGTCTCCGCGGCCTGCTTGCGGAAATGGTCGACGAACTGGTTGTGCTCGCGGGCGAACACGTTGTGGTAGAAGCTCATGCCGATGGTGAAGTTGTCCGGGAAGCCGGTCGCTTCCTGCCCGGCCCAGGCCGGGTTGATCGGGTCGCTCTCCTCGAACAGCGGCAGGTAGCCCTGCGCCGCTCCCGGGCCGGAGTGGCCGCCGCGCTCGACCATCAGCAGCCGCGCGCGGTCCGCCGGGTCGCGCTTGACGCGCCGCACCGAGGTCTCGTCGTAGCCGTAGATCTGAGACGCATCCCACCAGGCCGTAACCGTGTTGCGGTAGGTCTTGGGCGCCCGTTTCTCGTACTCCTGGCCGTCGTGGGCGAAGGTGCCGGGAGCGTCGTCCTGTTCGACGAACGCTCTCTCCATCTGGTCGCCGGGGCGGCAGCCGAGGCCCTGCGCCTCCTCGCTGTCGCAGCCGACCGGCATGTACTCGGGCGTGTTGTGGCCCTCTTCGAGGTGGGAGAACCAGTCGTGGGTCATGAACTGGATCCAGAAGGCCGCCAGCACGTTGAAGAACGGCGCTTTGGCGTAGTCGCAGTCGGCGTCCGCCGAGTGGTCCGGCAGGCCGTAGCCCTGGTTGCAGTTGTTGCCGGGGGTCTGCTCGCGGGTCAGCAGCTTGCGGCTGACGAGCTGCGGATCCGGCGTCAGAGGCCCGATGCGTCCGCCATGGCGGTTGGCGACGAGCTCGTTGCGGCCGTCGTCCGGGAAGGTGGTCTCGAACTGCATGTTGCGCGCGAAGACGGTGTCGGTGGAGCCCATCAGCGGGTTCTTCAGGTCGTTGCAGATGCCGGTCAGCGTGCGGCCGCGGATCAGGTCGCCGCGGCAGAGCTGATCGCCGTCGCCGCCGACCGCGGCGTACTGCGGGTGGTCTTCGGGCAGCTGCATCTCGTCCCAGACGGTGAAGGCGGAGCCGTCTCGGCCGCCCGCTCCCCGGACGTAGGTTTCCCAGGTGTAGTTGTCCAGCAGATTGAACTTGATCAGCTCCATGCGCTGGTACTCCAGGTCGATCAAGGAGCCGTTGATGCCTCGCGAATTCGGCCCGGTGACCCGCCAGGGGTTGCGCGACCAGGGCCACTTCTCTCGGGCCAGGCTCGATTCGTCGCCCGCCCCCCAGTAGTTGGCCCAGTCGACCCAGGGCGTCTCGGTGTAGTCGATCGCCTCGCCGTCCGCACCGTCCGGGAGCCTGATGGCGCCGCGGCAGCGCAGCCGAGCCTCGCTGTCGGGCTTGCCCAGAAAACGCTCGGCCCGCGTCCTGGCCAGGGGCCGGGCCAGATCGTCGTCCCCGAACAGGCCCTGCCGGATGAGCTCCTCGCAGCCATCCCAGGAAGCGCTCTGCTCGGGCGTCTTGCAGCCGCCGAGACAGGCGGCCACGATGAATACGGTCAGGACAAACGGCAAGCTCTTGCGCATGGCATTTCCCCCCAAGAATCTGGTCGCGGCCGGACGATGGCTCGCAGAGGCAGCGAGTCGGCCAGTCGAACTGTCATCACCCCGCCCGTCTAATTGAGTACTCAGATTTCGAAAGATGACGCGCAAGAGCACTCCCTGGTACGGCGGCGGCCTGCGCTTTGCCTGCACCCGCTGCGGCCGGTGCTGTACGGGGCACGGCTACGTCTGGCTGAGCGTCGAGCGCATCGAGCGGATCGCCGAGTATCTGGGCATGACGGTCGACGGCTTCTCGCGGCGCTATGTGCGGCGTGTCGACGGCCGCCTGTGTCTGGTGGACAAGGCGAGCAGCGACTGCGTTTTCTGGCAGAACGAGGCCGGCTGCACGATCTACGAGGCCCGGCCCACTCAGTGCCGGACTTTTCCGTTCTGGTCCGAGTATCTGGAGTCTCCCGCCGCCTGGCAGGAGCTGGCCGGCGAGTGTCCCGGCGCGGGCAGTGGCCCGCGACACGACGAGAGCGCCATCCTCCGCCAGCTGCGGCGAGGTTGAGCCGGGGTCATCGGCCGGGGTCGGAGCCCGTCGGCGTGCCGCGGCCCCGGCCACCTCCCAGCGAGCCCATCGCCGTCAGCTGCCGCTCGACGAAACCGGCCATCCGGTCGTGGCCGGCGGCGGTGAAGTGGCACTCGTCGACAAACAGCTCGGGGTGCTCGGCGAAGCGGCGCTGGACGTCGATCAGGTAGGCGCCCCGTCGGCGGGCCAGGCGGCGAACGGCCCGGTTGTAGGCCGGTACTCCGCGTCGCCAGTTGTCGGTCCGCGCCGCCAGCGCCGCCCCCGGCTCGCGGTGCGGCCGGGTCAGCAGCGCCACGCTGCCGCCGTGAGCTGCGGCGGTATCGATGAAGGCCGCGAGGTTGGCGCGGTAGTCGGCCAGAGCGACCCGCGGCCCGACAACCGCGGGTGTCGCGGCGCGTCGCGGCCAGTAGCGGCGGGCAACGAGGAAGAAGTCGTATTGCAGCAGCAGTCGCTGGGTCGCCAGCAGGGGCGCCGCCGGCGGGCGGAAGCCGCGGTCGGGCACTCCCAGCGCCGGTGCCAGGTCGTTCCAGCCGAAAGAGACCAGCACCAGGTCGGGCCGAAAGCGCGGCGCGTGGCGGGCGAAGCGCAGGCGGCCCTGATGAGACGAGTAGCCGGTGACGCCGGCGTTGATCACCTCGTAGCGATGGCCGTCGGGTCGGTCGGCCAGCCGCTCGCCCAGCAGCAGCGGCCAGCCCCCGCTGGCCGGCCCGTCGGTGTTGGAGTCGCCGTAGCAGAAGATGCGAAGAACCCCGGCCGGCTTCTCCGAGTCGATCTCGGGTCCTTTGAGCCGCTGCCGGTTGTAGGGCGCGCGATTCACCGGACGCCAGAGCAGCTCGGGATCCGGCTGCCGGTGGCTGTCGGCCGTCAGGTGGGCCAGCCGCCAGTCCTCGACGCCCTGGGGCAGCATCGTGCGCATGGCGCTGTAGGGCTCGACCAGGCCAAGGCGCGGCCAGATACTCGAGCCCGCCGCCGGTGATCACCAGCGACGAGAGCAGCAGGGCGGCGCGTTTTGCCCGTTCGCTGCGCCGCAGCCTGCGGTCGAGCCCTGCCAGCCAGTCCGCCGGGCCAACCAGCGCCGCCAGTGTGATTCCGATGAACACCGCCACCAGCACGAGGCGCCCGCCCGGCAGGGGAGCCAGCAGAGGCCAGAGGAAGACGAGGTCGAGATCCAGGACCAGGACCAGGATCGGCACCCGCGGCCGCCAGGCGGCGCTCGAGTCAGCCGCCCGCATCGGTCCTAGCCTGCATCTCTCACCAAGTCTCTACCGCGATGCCGCAGCTGCCCGAGGCCGGCGAGAAACGCAGGCTAGAAGTCAACGGCGGCGGCGGTCTCCTGCCGCGGCTCGAGCCAGTCGCGCGCCGCCGCCAGCCGGCGCCGCGACTCGTCCAGTGACAGGCCGCCGGGGGCGCCGGCGTGAGTGCGCGAGCGCCAGCCGTCCGCCGCCTCGCCGGTTGGCGGCGGCGCGTCGCCGGCAGCCGCCTCTCGGTAGGCCTGACGAAACGGCAGACCCTCGGCAACCCGCCGGTAGACTGCGTCGGTGGCGCCGGTCGCCGATAGCACCGCTCGGCGGCAGCGGTCGACGTCGACGTCGAGGCTCGCCAGAACGGCGTCGAACGCGCGCAGCATGTCGATGAGGCTCTGCATGCCCTCGAGAAACGGCTCCTTGGTGAGCTGCAGGTCGCGCTGGTAGCCGGCCGCGAGCGGGCCGTAGATCGCGCCAACCTCGGCCTGGCGCGCGCGCAGGCGGGCGGCGCCGGCGCGGATCAGCTCGAGGACATCGGGGTTGCGCTTCTGCGGCATGATGCTGGAGCCGGTGGTGACCGACGACCCCAGCCGTACGAAACCCAGCTCGTCGCTCGAGTACCAGATGAGGTCGGTCGCCAGGCGCCCCAGATCCGTGGCCACCGCGGCCGCCGTGGCCAGCGCCAGAT
>CALZJC010000131.1 GCA_945787525.1 Thermoanaerobaculia bacterium
TCGCGGCCAAGGCGTTCAACGTCCGGGTACTGACCTTCTCGCTTGGCTTTGGCAAGCGCCTGTTCGGGTTCAAGCGCGGTGAGACCGACTACCGGGTGGCGCTGTTTCCCCTCGGCGGCTACGTGCAGCTCGGTGGCGAGGAGCCGAGCGAGGCCAGCGACGATCCGCACGAGTTCTCCAACCGGCCGCGCTGGCAGCGGATCGTGGTCTATCTGGCCGGTCCGGCGATGAACGCGGTGCTGTCGGTGGTCCTGATGGCCGTGGTCTTCATGATGGGCATGGAGATGGCGGCGGTGAGGGATGTGCCGCCGGTGGTGGGCGTGGTGGCCGAGGGCTCGCCGGCCGCGGCCGCCGGCCTCGAGCCCGGCGACCGGATCGAGATCGTCGACGGCAAGCCGGTGAGCCGCTGGGACGATGTGCATTTCGCGCTGTTGACCTCGCCGGGACGGGCCGTCGAGTTGACGCTCAAACGCGACGGCCGCAGGGTGAACGCGACCGTCGTACCCGACGTCGTGCCGCGCTACGAGTTCGGCGACGCCGGCGTCTTCCCCCAGCTGCTGCCGCGCATCGCCCAGGTGCTCGACGACTCACCCGCCGCCGTCGCCGGCTTTGTGCAGGGTGACGAAGTGCGGGCGGTGGATGGGCGCAGCGTTTCGAGCAGCCAGGACTTCATCGCCCAGATCGAGGCGCGACCCGAGCAGGCGGCCTCCGTCGAGGTCATGCGCGACGGCCGGTTGGAGACCCTGACCGTGACGCCCCGGTCGGAGGAGGGCATCGGCAAGATCGGCGTGGTGATCGGCTACTACCAGCGCTACGGGCCGATCGACGCGCTGGGCGCCAGCGTGCAGTACAACATCGACATCGTGCGTCAGACCTTCGCGGCGCTGGGCAAGATCGTCAGCGGCAGGCTGGCGGCCAAGAGCGCCCTTTCGGGGCCGATCGAGATCGCCGCGCTGAGCGGCGCCGCGGCGCGCAGCGGCTTCAAGGTGCTGCTCCATCTGATGGGCATCATCAGCATCTCGATCGGCATCCTCAACCTGCTGCCGATCCCGATCCTCGACGGCGGTCAGATCACCATCCTGATGTTCGAGGGCGTGCGGCGGCGGGACCTGTCGATCAAGGTCAAGCAGCGCATCCAGAACGTCGGCTTCGCCCTGGTCGTTCTGCTGATGGTCATGGTGCTATATTTCGACCTCGCCAAGAACCTGCCCCTGCCCGGCCGGTAGGGCGCACAAAGCCCATGACCCAGCTCGCCACCGGCGCCGAAGCGCCCGACTTCGACCTCACCTCGACGGAGGACGTGGTGCTGATGCTGCGGGATGAGGTGTCGCGCACCGCGGTGCTGCTCTACTTCTTCGACGCCGGCGAAGAGGGTTGCCGCGATGCCCTGTCGGCGCTGGGCGCGGCCTGGTCCAGGCTGGGCCGCCACCGGGCACGGGTCTTCGGTGTCGCCAAGGCCGAGCCGGACGCCCTCAAGGAGTTGCAGCGCGACCTGGCGCTGCCGTTCCCCCTGCTGAGCGACGATCGCGGCTTCTCCGCCCACTATGGGGTAGGGCAGGCCGCGGAGGGCGACAGCCCACCGCCGGCCCTGTTTCTGGTCGATCGCCGCCAGCGGATCGCCTGGACGGCCAACCCGGCGCCGCCGATGCCGCAGGCGCTGGACGCCGTGGACAAGGCGCTCGCCGATCTGCCCGGGCCGACCTCCAACTACCCGAAGAGCGTCGTCAACCGGGTGGTCAACTGGTGGGTCAACGCCTTCTCGCGCCGGCGTCCCGCCGGCACCGCCGGCTAGCCTGCCCTTCGCACCGGCCTCGTAGGATCGGTGGGAGGGCCAGGCCAGTATTGTCGGTCGGCGCGGCTGGTTGTCAGGAAGGTCCACCGGCCAGCTGGCGCAGCAGGGCGAGGTCGCGCTGGTGGCCCAGGCCGTCGTCGCCAAGCGGCGTTTCGAGGAGCATCGGCAGGCCGTCGAGCCGGGGATCTCGGAGCAGCCGTTTGAGGGCGGCGCGGCCGATGCGGCCCTGACCTATGTTGGCGTGTCGGTCGCGGCGTGAGCCGGCCTCGTGATGCGAGTCGTTGAGGTGCAGACAGCCGACGTTGGCCAACCCTAGATGGCGATCCAGCTCGCCGACGAACTCCCTCCAGCCGGCGGCGCGGTCCAGGCGGTAACCGGCGGCGAAGGCGTGGCAGGTGTCGATGCAGAAGCCGATGCGCTCGCGGTGGCCGGCGAGGCGGCGAATCTCGGCCAGCTGCTCGAGGCGAAAGCCGAGCACCGTTCCCTGGCCGGCGGTGTTCTCGAGCAGCAGACGGGTGGCGCGGCCGCGCCTCTGCGCCAGCACCCGGGTCAGTGAGGCCGCCACCGCGGCCATGCCCGCCTCGACACCACGGCCCAGGTGGGCGCCGGGATGCACCACCAGATCGGGAACGCCGAGTGTTTGGCACCTGCCCAGCTCGACCCCCAGGGTGCTGCGGGAGCGCCGCAGGGTCGCCGGGTCGGTGGCTGCCAGGTTGACCAGGTAGGTGCCGTGAGCCACGGATCGCTTCACCGCGCTCTGCTGGAAGGCGTCGCGGAAGGCCCGCGCCTCGCCGCGCCCCAGTGGCCGGGCATGCCATTGTCGGGGCGACTTGACGAACAGCTGAAACGCGTCGCAGCCAGCCTTGACGGCCCGCTGGACGGCCCGCGGCGTACCGCCCGAGGCCGAAACGTGAGCTCCTAGCAACGACATGGATCAGCAGATCATCGCACGCGGCGGGGCCCGCAATGCGGTGACCCGTCTGCTAGACTTCGCCGCGATGCTGGCGAGATTCCTGCGCCGTGCCGCGTGGCTCCTCTACGCCGGTTTCGTCGCCGTCGTCTTTGTCGCGGCCAGCTATCTCGCCTTCAACCTGTTCGTGCGCAGCGGTGTCACTCAGGTGCCCGAGGTCGAGGGCCTGACACTGGCGACCGCGCAGGCGCGGCTGCGAGAGCGGGCCCTGGTGATGGATCGTGAAGCGGGTGAGCGCTACGACGACAGAGTGCCGGCGGGGCGTGTCCTGCGTCAGTCTCCCGCTCCGGGCAGCCTGGTGAAACGCGGCGGCAGGGTGGAAGTGGCGGTGTCGCTCGGTCCGCAGGTCGTCGCCGTGCCCGACCTCGACGGCGCCGCCTTGCCGGCGGCGCAGGTGACCCTGGCGGCCGCCGGTCTGACGATCGGCCGGACATTGGGCATCTACAGCCCCGACAGCGAGGCGGGAACGGTGGTCGGCCAGTCGCCGCGATCCGGCGAGCGAGCGGGCAGCGCCGCCAAGGTGGATCTGTTTCTCTCCAGCGGTGACCCGTCGTCGATCTTCGTCATGCCGGATCTGGTCTACCGCGACTACGAGAGGGTGCGGCGGTTCTTCGAGCGCCGCGGGTTTCGCCTCGGCAGCGTCAAGTTCGAGTCCTACGAGGGGATCGGGGCCGGCGTCGTTTTGCGCCAGTTTCCCCTCGCCGGGCATCCCCTGAGCCGACGCGAGGTCATCTCGCTGGTCGTCGCCAGCGGCGGCGACACCGAGACCTGAGCCCAATGCTGCTCGCGCCTTCGATCCTGGCGGCCGATCTGGCCGATCTGAAATCGGCCGTCGATCTCTGCGAGCGCGGCGGCGCAGATCTGGTGCACTTCGACGTCATGGATGGGTGTTTCGTGCCCAATCTGACCTTCGGCGCGCCCGTTGCGCGGGCCCTGGCCGGACATACCGACCTGCCCCTGGACGTGCATCTGATGGTGGCGGAGCCGGATCGGTTGCTCGACGACTTTCTCGCGGCCGGAGCCCGCTGGGTCTCGATCCACTGGGAGGTGGCCACGCATCTGGACCGCAGCTTGCATCGGATTCGCGAGGCGGGAGCCCGCGCCGGCGTCGTATTGAACCCGGCGACCCCGGTCGAGGTGCTGACCGACATCCTGCCCGAGGCTGATTTCGTGCTCCTGATGTCCGTCAACCCCGGCTTCGCCGGCCAGCCATTCCTGCCCTATGTGGTCGACAAGGCGCGCCGTCTGCGCGGCGAGATAGAGCGCCGCGGGTTGGCGGTCCAGATCGCCATGGACGGCGGCATCGGGCTGGACAACATACGCCGGGTGGTCAAGGCGGGAGTCGAGGTCTGCATCGCCGGCTCGGCGGTCTTCGGCGCGGCCGATCCGGCCGAGAGAATGCGCGAGCTGCGTCGTCGCGCCGAAACGGAGGTCGCTTGAACGTCTCGTCGAAACTTCTTCTGGTCGCTTCTCTGGCCCTACTTGCGGCGGGCTGCAAGAGCGGTGGCGCCAGGGAGGACCCGTTGATGGCGCTCTCCGCCGAGGAGGCGCTGACCCAGGGCAAAGAGCTCCTGGAGCTCGGCAAGTACCGTCGGGCCCAGGAGTACCTGACCCACGCGTTCGAGATCGAGCCCAACTCGGCGAGTGGCCGGGAAGGGCTTCTCCTGGCATCGGATGCGCTGTTCCTCGACGGCGGGTCCAGCAACTTCATCAAGGCCGAGTCCAAGTATCGCGACTTCCTCAACCGCTTCCCGACCAGCGACAAGGCGGCCTACGTGCAGTTCCAGATGGCCAACTGCCTGATCAAGAGGATGCGCAAGCCGGATCGGGACCAGTCGATCTCGCTGCAGGCGCTCGCCGCGCTCAACGAGGTTCTGCAGCTTTATCCGGACAGTGAGTACGCCGCGCAAGCGCGCGAGCAGGTCGTGCTGGTGCGCCAGAACCTGGCCGAGCACGAGTTTGTCGTCGGAGCCTTCAACTTCCGTTTCAGGCTCTATCCGGCGGCGATTCAACGCTTCCGCACGGTGCTCGACGAGTATCCCGAGACCGAGGGGCAGGACAAGGCGCTGCTTTATCTCGGTCTGGCGCAGCTCAAGGTGAAGGACTGGGGCAACGCCCTGGATGCGTTCAACCGGCTACGGACCGAATACCCGGACAGCCCCTACGTTGCGAAAATCCCCCAGGGCAGGCCCGAAGCGGGCAAGGTCGAGGAGCAGCCCGAAGGCGAGGAGCAGCCCGAAGGCGAGGAGCAGCCCGAGGCCGAGGAGCCGGCGGAAGATGAGCCGGCAGAAGAGGAGGCGGCATGATGAGGTATGCGGCGTTGGCCCTGGTGGTCGGGCTGTCGACGACCGGTTGTGGCAGTGGGCTGCTGCCGGCTCGCGAGCCCGAGCCCGACGAGCTGGCCGAGATCAAGAGTCGTATCCTCGAGCTGCAGCGTACGGCGGCGATGACCCGGGTCGAGGTCGATCGGCTGCGGCAGCAGGTCGTGGCGCTCGAATCCAGGCAGCAGGGTGAGCCGGCGCCTGCGGCGGCGGCCAGCTCCGAGCCCCCGCCGGTGTCGATGACGCCGCCGGCCGGCGAGCCGCCGGCGCCGGCGAATCGGGCGGCGGTCGAGGTGACGGATCTCGAGATCAGGCCGGCGGATCCCGCGCCCCGAACTGCGGCGCCGCCGCCGGTGGCGCAACCACGTCCGGCGGCATCGCCGGGCACCACGACGCCGGTGGCGCAGATGCCGGGCTCTACGGCTCCGGTGACCGAGGCCGCGCAGGCGCTGTACGACCGCGGCTACACGCTTTATCACCAGGGTCGGTATGTCGACGCCGAGGCCGGCTTCCGCCGCTTTCTCCAGGCCTATCCCGACACTTCGCTGTCCGACAACGCGCAGTACTGGATCGGCGAGAGCCGCTTCGCGCGGAGTGATTTCGACGGCGCCCTGGCCGCCTTTCGGGAGGTGGCGCAGCGCTTTGCCGGGGGCAACAAGGTGGCCGACAGCCTGCTCAAGGCGGCCGACTGTCTGCAGCGGCTCGGGGATACGGAGTCGGCGCGGGCGGCCTACGACGAGGTGATCCGACGCTTTCCGGGCTCTGCGGCGGCGGCGATGGCCGAAGAGCGCCGGGGCCAACTTCCGACGTAAGCTCAAGTAACACTTGAGCTTTTGGTCGCTAAAGGTTGACAAGGTAAGGAAAACGAGCTAATTTGCGGAGTTGTCTTTCCCTGAGGATTCGGGTGGACGGGAGGAGTGACGATGCGACGGCTACTCGTACTTCCGATCGTGCTGCTGGCGTTGGTGGCTCAGGCCGCCGATAAGCCACCCGCCAATCTGCACTTCACTGGGGACCACTGGACCGCGTGGAACCCGCCTGCCGAGTTTCCGGACGGCGCCCAGCTCTATCTGATCCAGGCCGGTGACACCCTCTGGGACCTCTCCGGCCGGTTCTACGCTGATCCGTATCTGTGGCCTCAGATCTGGGAGCAGAACCGGTACATCCAGGACGCCCACTGGATCTATCCCGGCGATCCACTGGTGGTCGGTGTCGAAGTGACGCCGATCGACCAGCTGGAGGCCTCGCCGGAGACGGGCGATGCGCCGCCCGCCGAGATCGCCAGGTCGAGGTTCGAATCGGCCAGCGGTGCCCCGGTGGCGCTGGGTAGCGCGGACGACCTCTTCTGCTCCGGCTACATCGGCGAGCTCGACGAGCAGTTCGGGGTCAAGGTCGTGGGCTCGGAATACGGCGGCCTCGACGTCCAGGTGGCCGACTCCTGGGACAGGACCCGGCGGCCATCGGGCAAGTTCGGCAACTACGCTCAGCCGATCACTGCCAAGCTGGGTCTGGTGCTGGGGGATATCGTCTATCTCGACCGGGGAGCCGATGTCGGCCTGCTGCCGGGCTCGGTCTTCATCGCCGTCCTGCCGGGCGAACTGGCTCGGCACGTCGACAGCCGCGACGTCCTCGGCCGCCAGTACAAGTACCTGGGCCGGGTGCGTCTGCTGTCCGTCCAGGAGACCACCGCGATCGGCGAGGTCGTGCACTCCTGCCATCCGATCGGGATCGGCACCGGGCTCAAGCCGTTCGACGACGCGCCGATCCCGCTGGCCCGGCGCACCGGGCTGCGCGGCATCAACGACCCGGTATCCGCCGACGTGCTCGTGGATGCGCCGGTCATCACGCTCGCCGAGTCGGGAAACGTCACGCTGGGTCAGGGGCATCTGGTCTTCATCGATCGCGGCTATGACCATGACGTGACGCCGGGTGACATCTACACCATCTATCGGTTGAATCAGCGTGGGCTGCAGCCGATGGTGATCGGCGAGCTGGCGGTCCTGTCCGTCCAGTCGGGCACCGCGCTCGGCAAGATCCTCGAGTCTCGCTACGCGGTGTACGTCGGCGACCGGCTCGACCCGAAGTAGACGCCGCGGCGGGCCTGCCGGGGTGGCGCGGCGGCGGCTGGATCCGCTGCCAGTGGGCCGCTGTACGCCCCTTTTTACGCGCCTCGAGAAGTGTGTTACCGTGGCGCCGTTCCTGACGTTCCGGGCGGGGTCGGAAGTGTCATCGCGAAACGCGAATCTCAACGGTCGCCTCTATGAGATCGTGGACGAGTTGGTCCGCCGCGGCGTGCCTCTCGAACAGGCGCGGCGCGAGTTCGAGCGGCAGTTCATCGTCGCGGCGCTGCGCAACCACGACGGCAACTTCTCGCAGTCGGCCCAGTCGATAGGCGTGCACCGGAACACGCTGCGCAACAAGGTCTGCAGCCTCGGGATCCCGGGCAAGGACTACGCCCGTCGGCCCTCTCGACAACGCCGTCAGCCCTGAAGCGATCACCAGGCCGGCGCGCCGGCTAGGTGGTGGCGCTTTCAAAAAGAGCCTATCTGCGGTAGAATAGCGGTGCGGGCGGTTGCTTCGGTCCGTAAATCCAAACTACAAACTAACAGCGGTTTCCCCGATCGTCGACCAGGTGTCGTCATGAGCGTTTCCACTTATGCACGTTTTTTTCGCCGCGCCGTCGGTGTGCGCGGTGTACGGATCATCTTCGCCGCCGGGGCCTTTCTGGCCGTGGCACTGATCTCGCCGCCGTCGAGCCCCTCACCCGCCGGCGCCAGAGCGGCCGGGCCCTCGGCCGACGAGGCCAGGGTGCTGGACGACCTGGCGGATTGGGTGTTCGACGAGAACGCCGAGGACGACCTCGCCGAGGCGGTACTGGACCGCCAGCTCGGTTTCGAGCTGTTCCGCAGCTACGCCGAAGACGACGTACGGCGCGCGCTGGTCACGACCCTGCCACATGGCGAGTTGCTCTGGCGTAAGGGGCAGCGTTGGGGCGTCGATCCCCTGCTGCTGGCGGCGATGGTCGAGACCGAGTCGGGCTTCAACGTCGAGGCGGTCTCGCCGCAGGGCGCGCTGGGCCTGATGCAGGTGCTGCCGGAAACGGCGGATCTCTTCCGGCCGGTCGATGACCCGATGGATCCGGCCATCAACGTAGAGGTCGGCGCGCGATACTTCGCCAGCCAGCTACGGCTGTTCGATGGCGATCTGCCGCTGGCCCTGGCGGCCTACAACTCGGGCCCCGGCAACGTGATGCGGTTCGCGGGCATTCCGCCGTTCCGCGAGACCCGCCGCTACGTGCGGCGTGTCCTGGCCAGCTACGTCGGCCATCTACGCGACTGCTGGCGGGACTCCGGCGATCTCGACTGGCTGGTCGTCGAGAGCTAGCCTGCCCTTCTCCCCAATCGTCTACGAAACGCCGTATCTGCCTGAATCTGCGGCGTTACGCTCCGGTTGGGCATCCTCAGCGTGCTCGAAGTACGCCCCGCCGGGCGGGCGACTCAGCCTTCCTTCGGAGCGTCGCCCTCGGTGGGCGCGGCGCTGTCTTCGTCGCTCTTGAGGCCCTTTCGAATGTTGCGGATTCCCTCTCCGAACCCGCGACCCAGCTGGGGCAGCTTGGTAGCGCCGAAGATGACGATGACTATCGCCAGGATCAAGAGCAGCTCTGGGACGCCTAG
>CALZJC010000132.1 GCA_945787525.1 Thermoanaerobaculia bacterium
TGCTCTTCCCGCTCCGAGCGCCCGAAGGGTGCGAGACCGTAGCCGGCGGGGGCCGGCGACGAGCGAATTCCGGCACCTTCAGGCGCCAGACTCTGGCCTGTCTACCTGGATTCTCGAGGGAGGGAAATGGAGCGGGAGACGGGAATCGAACCCGCGACCAACGGCTTGGAAGGCCGAGACTCTACCACTGAGTTACTCCCGCTGAATGTCAATACCCACAAGGGAAATCGCATGATGCAGCCCGATGGATTTGCTACAAGCCGGCGCGGCCAACGGCCGAGTCGGCGCCCTCCAAGTCCATTCGCATCCAACAGAAGCGAACGTAGTGAGCGAATGGTGGAGGCGGATGGATTTGAACCACCGTAGGGCTTAGCCCGCCAGATTTACAGTCTGGTGCAATTGACCACTCTGCCACGCCTCCAAAGAACCTGCCGCTCGCGGGCTGGAGCCGGCACCCGGATTCGAACCGAGGACCTGCTGTTTACAAGACAGCTGCTCTACCCCTGAGCTATGCCGGCCACCGGTTCGGCGGGCGCCGGAAGCGCACCACCGAGCTATCGCGAGTCTAGTCGCTGGCGGCCTGTCGCGGCAAGGTATCCGTTCAGCTTGCCCGACCCATTCCTCGGTGGTCCTGCGGTCTTCCAGGTCAGCGGCGTGCCCTCGAGAATCAGCTTGGCCACCAGCTTCGACATGCTCAGCCCTCGCCGGGGCCGTCGCCGCCCAGGCGCTGCCGGCGGGCCTCGAAGAGGATCGCCGCCGCCGCGCTGGCGACGTTGAGCGACTCGACCCGGCCGGCCATGGGCAGCGCCACCAGCCGATCGCAGCGCTTGCGGGTCAACGGGCGCAGGCCGTTCTCCTCGCCGCCGCAGCAGAACGCGACCTTACCGGCGAGATCCACCTGCCAGACCGGATCGCCGTCGCCGGCGGCGCCATACACCCAGAAGCCCTCGTCCTTCAGCCGTGCCAGGGCGTTGGCGGCGTTGGGCACGCGCTCGACGTCGAGCCACTCCGCGGCGCCCGCCGAGGTGCGGGTGACGGTCGCCGACAGCGGCGCCGAGCCGCGGTCACGCACCAGCACCCGCCCGACACCGGCGCCTACGCAGACCCGCAGCAGGGCGCCCAGGTTGCGCGGATCCTGGATGTCCTCGAGCAGCACCACGATATCCGGGTCGGCCGCCGCGACCGTGCCGACCGCCGGTGCGTCCGAGCGCAGCTCGGCGGCGAGGCCGTTGTGCGAACCCGGCGCCTGACGGGCCAGCTCGGCGCCCGAGGTCGCCTCGAGCCGTACGCCGTGACGTCGGCACAGCGCCTCGATCTCGCGCCGCCGGCGGTCGCCGCGGCGCGCCACCAGGACGCGCCGCAGCCCCTTGGGCCGTCGCCGCAGAGCCTCGCGCACCGGATGGAAGCCGTAGACGAACATCGCGGAAGCGGCCGTCGCCGCTCCCCCTCCCCACCGTCAGCCGGTGAGGATGTCCTGCTCCTTGATCTCCAGGACCCTGCCGACCTCGGCGATGTAGTGATCGTGCAGCTTCTGGGTCTCTTCGAAGCCGGTGTGCTCCTGGTCCTGGCTGATCTCCTTCTCGCGCTCCTTCGCCTTGAGCGCGTCATTGCCCTCGCGCCGTGCCTGGCGGACCGCGTTGCGGGCCGTCTCGGCGGTGTCGTGCGCCTTCTTGACGATCTCCTTGCGCCGCTCTTCGGTGAGCTGAGGCACGGGGATGCGCACCACCTTGCCGTCGTTGGAAGGGTTGAGGCCGAGGTCCGACTGCATGATCGCCTTCTCCACCGCACCGATCACCGACGGGTCATAGACCTGAGCGACGATCAGGGTCGCCTCCGGCACCGACAGACCGGCTAGCTGGTTGAGCGGGGTCGGTGTGCCGTAGTAGTCCACCATGATCCCGTCCAGCATGGCCAGCGAGGCACGGCCGGTGCGCAGGGTCTTCAACTCGTCGTGAAAGTGGTCCAGGGCGTGCTTCATCTTCTTCTCGACGTCGAGGAACAACTCTTTCATGGTCCTCCCTCCAAGGTCTCCGCGACCCGCGAGCCGAGCCGCTCACCGCAGACGACGCGGCGGATGTTGCCGGGCTGCATCAGGCGGAAGATGATGATCGGCAGATCGTTCTCGCGACACAGGCTGATGGCGGCGGCATCCATCACTTTCAGCCCCTGCTCGAGCACCTGCTGATAGGTGAGCTCGGGCAGCAGCTCGGCCGTCGGCGTCTTCTCCGGATCGGCGGTGTAGACGCCGTCGACGTTGGTCGCCTTGAGCAGAACGTCGGCGTGGATCTCGTTCGCCCGCAGCGCCGCCGCGCTGTCGGTCGTGAAGAACGGGTTGCCGGTGCCGGCGCCGAATATGACCACCCGCTTCTTCTCCAGGTGGCGAATGGCGCGGCGGCGGATGAACGGCTCGGCAACGTCGCGGATCTCGATCGCCGTCTGCACCCGCGTCGTAACGCCACGCTTCTCCAGGGCATCCTGCAACGCCAAGGCGTTGACCACCGTCGCCAGCATGCCCATCTGGTCGCCGGTGACCCGGTCGATTCCCCGATGGCTCGCCGCCAGGCCACGGATGATATTGCCGCCGCCGATGACGATCGCCGTCTCGACGCCGAGCTCCCAGACACCCTTGATCTCACCGGCGATCTGGGAGACCACCGGCTCGTCGATGCCGAAGTCCTGAGAGCCCATGAGGGCTTCTCCCGAGAGCTTGAGGACGATGCGATCGAAGACCGGTTCGAGCACGTGGCGATTTCTAGGTCCCTTGGGTTGCCAGCCTATCTCACTCGCCGGCGCTGCTGCCGCCGCCGCCGAGCTCGAAGCGCGCGAACCGACGAACCTGGATGTTCTCACCGAGCTTACCGATCTTCTCGGCGATCAGCCGCTCGATGGTCACGTCCGTGTCCTTGACGAAAGGCTGCTCGAGCAATACCGACTCGCCGTAGAACTTCTTCAGCTTGCCCTCGACGATGCGGTCGACCACCGCTTCGGGCTTGCCTTCCTCGAGGGCCTGCTCCCGATAGAGCCGGCGCTCGGTCTCGAGCACCTCTTTGGTCACCTCTTCGCGGCGCACGAAGCTCGGATCGGCGGCGGCGATGTGCATCGCCAGATCCTTGACCAGCTGCTGATAGTCATCGGTCCGGGCCACGAAGTCGGTCTCGCAGTTGAGCTCGACCAGCACGCCGATCTTGCCGCCGGCGTGAATGTAGGAGGCGACAAGACCGTCGGCCGCCACGCGACCCGCCTTCTTCGCCGCCTTGGCCAGTCCCTTCTTGCGCAGCACCTCGATCGCCTTGTCGGCGTCGCCACCGGCCTCGGTCAGCGCACTCTTGCAGTCCATCATCGGCGCGCCGGTACGCTCGCGCAGCTCTTTGACCATCTGGGCATTGATCTGGGTACTCAACTCACTTCCTCCCTAGCCTGGGCGTCTCATCGTGGAGCGTAGCGAGAAGCCGCAGGTTGCTGAAGATGAAAGCCATCCGGTCGCGAAGCGACACAGGCATACTTGCGGTATGTCGAGAAGCGGAGCGACTGGATAACGCCGCCGATTCAGTGACATGCGGCTTCGCGGTAGCTTCATGGTGAGACGTCCAGGCTCTGGCGGGCAAAAAGAAAGGCCAGCTCGACCCGATCGAAGAGCAGGCGCTGGCGCCCTGCTCTGGCTCGACTGACCTCGGCGACCGCGGCGTCAGAGTCCCGGCCGTCCGCCTTCCGCACTGCGCCGCTCTATTGCACGGGGGCCGCGCTCTCCGCCGGCTGCGCGGTCTCACCGACCGGCACGGCGACCTCCCTCTCTTTCTCCAGTCGTTCCTGCTCCTGCTTCTTCTCGACGGCCGCGATCATCTCCTTCTCGAGCGCCCCCGAGCCTTCGCGATAGGCATCGGCGATCTGCGCGGAGATCAGTCTGATGGTGCGAATCGCATCGTCGTTGCCCGGAATGACGTAGTCGATCTCCTCCGGGTCGCAGTTGGTGTCGACGATGGCAATCACCGGAATGCCCAGCTTGTTGGCTTCGGACACCGCGATGTGCTCGCGCTTGGGGTCGACGACGAACAGCGCGTCGGGCAACTTGTCCATCTCGCGGATGCCTTCCAGGTTGCGCTCCATCTTGACCCGCTCGCGCTCCAGCCGCAGCCGCTCCTTCTTGGTCAGCGGGCTCTCTTCCTCGGCCATGCGGCTCTCGATGTCGCGCAAGCGCTCGATCGAGGCCCGGATGGTCACGAAGTTGGTCAGCGTGCCGCCCAGCCAGCGGTGGGTCATGAAGAACTGCCGGCAGTGCCGCGCCTCCTCCTTGATCACCTGGCGCGCCTGACGCTTGGTGCCGACAAAGAGAATCGTGCGGCCCTGGTGGCCCATCTGGCGGACCATCTTCAAGGTCTCACGCAGACAGGCCATCGCCTTCTGCAGATCTATGATGTAGATGCCGTTGCGCTTGCCGAAGATATACGGCCGCATCTTGGGGTTCCAGCGCCGGGTCTGGTGGCCAAAATGCACCCCCGCCTCGAGCAGCTCTCTCATGGTCACTTCGGGCAAGACTCGATACTCCTTCCGCCTAGCGCTTGCTGAACTGGTAGCGGGCCCGCGCACCCTTCAGGCCGTACTTCTTGCGTTCCTTCTTGCGCGGGTCCCGAGTCAGCAGGCCGGCACTCTTGAGCCTCTCGCGCAACTCGCCGTTGAAGGCCAGCAGCGCCCGGGAGATCCCGTGCCGCGCCGCTCCGGCCTGGCCCGCAGGGCCGCCACCGGAGATGGTCATGTGGATGTCGAACTTGTCAGCGGTCTCGGTCAGCAGCAGCGGCTGGCGCACGATCATGCGCAGCACCTTGCTGGCGAAGAACGTATCAAGATCGCGGCCGTTCACCTGGATGCCGCCCGCTCCGGGGCGCATGAACACGCGAGCCGCGGCCGACTTCCTGCGACCCGTACCGTAGTACTGGATATCACTCAACTGTTTGTCTCCGAGGCGTTCAAGCCACCTTCATGGCGGTCGGATTCTGCGCCTGGTGAGGATGATCGGCGCCGGCATAGACCTTGAGCTTGCGCAGCTGGCGACGCCCGAGTCGATTCTTCGGCAGCATGCCCCAGACGGCCCGCTCGACCAGCTTGGCCGGCTGGCGCCGGCGCAGTCGGCTGGCGCTCTCCTCTTTCAGCCCGCCGGGATAGGTGCTGTGCCGGTAGTAGATCTTCTTCTCTTCCTTGCGCCCGGTGAGAACCGCCTTCTCGGCGTTGATCACGATGACGAAATCGCCGGTATCGACGTGCGGCGCGTACTGCGGCTTGTTCTTGCCGGTCAGCAGGCGCGCGATGGCGGTGCTCAACCGCCCGAGTGGCAGCTCGGAAGCATCCACGACGTACCAGTGGCGCTCGATCTCGCCGGCTTTCGGACTGTAGGTTTTGCTCATCGACCTGTTGGCGGTAGTTGACGAAAGTACCCCGACCCCTCGCCAAGCAAAGGGCTGTAGAGCATACGAACGCAACCGTCGCTTGTCAACCGGTCCGGTAGACTGCCCGCCATGCCCGTGCCGACTGCCAGACTGGAGAAGAGCGCGACCGCCATCCGCTCGATGTTCGCTGGCGTGGCGCCTCGTTACGACCTCCTCAACCACCTGCTCTCCGGCTTCCAGGACGTGCTCTGGCGGCGACGCGCGGCGCGTTCCCTGCAGCTTGCGGCGGGCGCCGAGGTGCTCGACGCCTGCTGCGGCACGGGCGACCAGGCGCTCGCCCTGGCGCGCCGGGGCTACCGCGTGACCGCGGCGGATTTCTGCCTGCCGATGCTCAGTCGCGCTCGGGGCAAGTACCACCGACGACGTGGCGCCGCACCCGCCGGTCTGGCCGGCGACACTCTGCGACTGCCGTTCGCCGACGGGCGCTTCGACGGCGTGACCGTGGCTTTTGGCCTGCGCAACGTCGCCGACCTCGAGGCCGCGCTCGCCGAGCTGGCGCGAGTCTTGAGGCCCCGCGGGGTCGCCGCGGTGCTCGAGTTCGCGCTGCCCCGATCGGCCCTCCTGCGCGCCCCCTATCTGTTCTACTTCCGTCATCTGCTGCCGCGCATCGCCTCCCTGGTGTCGCCCGACGGCAACGCCTACTCCTATCTTCCCGCCTCGGTCCTGGAGTTCCCGCAGCGCCGCGGCTTCACCGACCTGATGCTCGCCGCCGGTTTCGCCGCAGCCGAGTGGCGCGACATGGCCGGCGGCACGGTCTGCCTGTACCGCGGGCAGGGGGCCGCATGACCGAGATCCTCGAAGGCCGCAGCCTGGCGCGCAAGATCCGTCTCGAGGTCGCCGAGCGGGTCGAGCGCTTCGTTGCCGCCGGCGGCCGCCCTCCCTGCCTGGCGGCGGTGCTGGTGGGTGACGATCCGGCCTCGCGAGTTTACGTGCGCAGCAAGGGCCGGGCGCTGGATCGTGCCGGCTGCGCCAGCCGTACCTTCGCTCTGCCGGCCGACGCGGCACAGGAGGAGGTCCGGTCGCTGGTCGAGCGGCTCAACGAGGACGGCCAGATCGACGGCATCCTGGTGCAGCTGCCGCTGCCCTCTCGACTCGATAGCGAGGCGATCCTGGAGGCGGTCTCGCCGGCCAAGGACGTCGACGGCTTCCATTCCTTCAACGTGGGCCGCCTGTGGCGCGACCGCCCGCGGTTCGTGCCGGCGACGCCGTCGGCGGTCGTCGAGCTGCTGCGGCGCCGCGATATCCAGCTGGCCGGCCGCAACGCCGTGATCGTCGGTCGCAGCAATGTGGTCGGCAAGCCGCTTGCCGCGCTGCTCCTGCGCCAGCAGTGCACCGTGACGATCTGCCACTCGCGGACCGGGGATCTCGAGGCCGAGTGCCGCCGCGCCGACCTGCTGGTGGCGGCGGTCGGCCAGCCCGCCCTGATCGGTCCGCAGCACGTCAAGCGCGGCGCGGTGGTCATCGACGTGGGCATCAACCGGATCAGCGACCCGGAGCTCCTCGACAGGCTGCTACCCCACGACGAGGAACGCCGGGGTCAGCTGCTGAGCAAGGGGTCGGTGCTGGTCGGCGACGTCGATTTCGCCCGCGTGGCGCCGCGCTGCGCCGCCATCACCCCGGTGCCGCGCGGCATCGGTCCGCTCACCGTCGCCATGCTGCTGGTCAATACCCTAGCCGCGGCGCGCGGGCTGCAGGGCATCGAGGCGCCGTCGTGAGCCGCTTTCTGGTCGGGCTGACCGGCGGCATCGCCGCCGGCAAGTCGACGGTTTCGGCGCTGCTGCGCGATGCCGGGCTGAGGGTGGTCGATGCCGATCGGGTCGTGGCAGAGCTGTACCGCGCCGGCAACGGCGGCGCGGCGGCAGTCGCCGAGATTTTCGGCGCCGACTACCTGACGACGGAGGGCAACGTCGATCACCCGAGGCTGGCGGCGGCGGTCTTCGCCGATGCCGACGCCCGGCAGCGGCTGGAGGCCCGGGTCCACCCGCTCGTGCGCGAGCATTTCCGCCAGGTCGCGGCTGCCGAGCCGGGCGTGGCGGTGCTCGAGGCGACGCTGCTCGTCGAGGCCGGCTATGGGCCCGACTTCGATCTGATCGTCACCGTCGAGGCCGAGCCCGAGGTCCGTCTGGGCCGCGCGATGGCGCGCGGCCTGGACGAAGCGGGCGCCCGCGCTCGCCTCGCGGCCCAGGGCGACGGGGCCGAGCGTCGCGCCGCCGCCGACTTCGAGATCCGCAACGACGGCGGGCGCGACGAACTGGCCCGCCAGGTGCAGGCGCTCCTGCGCCGCATCGCCACCCTGGTAACCCAGGCGGAGGGCGCCGATGCCAACCGTTGATCTCCTCGCCGGCGCCAGCCTGGTCACCGGCAACCCGAACAAGCTGGCCGAGGCCCGGCGGCTCTGCGGGCACCAGCTGGCCGCGGCAGCCGTCGACCTGCCCGAGATCCAGTCTCTCGATCTGGCCGCCGTGCTCGAAGCCAAGGCGGAAGAGGCGTTCCGCCGCCTGGCGCGGCCGATCATCGTCGAGGAGACCGGGCTCGAGCTGGTGGCGATGAACGGCTTTCCAGGGCCGCTGATCAAGTGGATGCTCGAAGCCGTCGGAGCGGTCGGCGTCGCCCGCGCCGCGCTGGCGCTCGGCGACGGCAGCGCCCGCGCCCGCTGCATGCTGCTCTACTACGACGGTGAGCGGCGGCACGCGGCCGAGGGCGAAACCGCCGGCCGGCTGGTCCTGCCGCCGCGCGGCGACAGCGGCTTCGGCTGGGACCCGGTCTTCCAGCCCGAAGGTGAAAGGCGCACCTACGGCGAGATGACCGCCGCCGAGAAGGACAGCATCGGCCATCGCGGCCGCGCCTGGCGAGCGCTGCGGCCTCTCCTGGGCGGTTGACGCCAGTCTGACGTTCTCACCGAGAAGGTCGGGCCTGGCAGCCTAGCCTGCCCTTCTCACCGATCGTCGCAGCGAAACGTTGTAGCTGTCTGAAGATGCGAGACTTGCGACCGAGGGCACCGCACGCGTGCTCGAAGCACGCTGAGGATGCCCGACAGGAGCGTAACGCCGCAGATTCAGGCAGATACGGCGTTTCGTAGACGATTGGTGAGAAGGGCAGGCTAGGCCGCCGGCAGCTCATAACCGCCCATCAGCCAGGCCATCAGCGCCTTCTGGGCGTGGAGCCGGTTCTCCGCCTGGTCGAGGATGCGACTCTGCTCGCCGTCGGCGACTTCGGCCGCGACCTCCTCGCCGCGGTGGGCCGGCAGGCAGTGGAGGAACACGGCGTCCGGCCGCGCCCGGGCCATGAGCGCCGCATCCACGGTGTACTCAGCA
>CALZJC010000133.1 GCA_945787525.1 Thermoanaerobaculia bacterium
CCGGTGGTCACATGGTCGCTGACGGTGAGAATCGCCAGGGCTCTGGCACCCTTCTCCGCGGCCAGGCCGTAGAGGCCGGCCACTTCCATCTCGACCGCCAGGACACCCATCGCCTGCATGGCATCGAAGAAACGGGGCTCCGGGCTGTAGAAGAGGTCGCTCGTATGCACCAGTCCGGCCCTGATCTCGAGCCCCTGCGAGTCCGCCGCCTGCGCCGCTGAGCGCAGCAGGCCGAAGTCGGCGATCGCCGCGAAATCGTGATTGCCGTACCGCCTGCGGTTGACCTTCGAATCGGTACACGCACCGACCGCCAGGATCACGTCCCGCAAGCTCAGGTCGCCGGCAATGCCACCACAGCTGCCGACCCGAACCAGCCGGCGGACACCGTATTCGGTGATCAGCTCGTGCGCGTAGATAGATGCCGAAGGAATCCCCATCCCGGTCCCCATGACAGAGACCGGCAGGCCCTTGTAGCTCCCCGTGAAGCCCAACATGTTGCGCACGGCGGTGACTTCGCGGGCCTGCTCGAGGTGATTCGTGGCGATGTGCCGGGCTCTCAGCGGATCCCCCGGAAGCAGAATGGCCTCGGCAAAATCTCCCGGCTCGGCGGCGATGTGCGGTGTCGGTGTGGGCATGGTTGTCGGGCTCCTCTGTCTCCGGTGGTTTTCTGGTCGCTATGATAATCGCGGCGCCGATCGAGGCAGTGCCCCACAGTACCCCTGGTGGCCGTTCGGCCGTTCGCTGTTCGGCCGGCATCGCCCGCTGCCCGCTTCCGGCATGCAGCGCTCCCGCCGTCGCTCTCTCGGCCTACCCCGCGAGGTATTGACCGAGAAGTAAGCCGGGCCGTAACCTGCAAGCTCCGTCGCGCCGATGCCGTGGTGTGGAACGAGGAGGCGCTTTCAAGGAGGCAGCCATGTCCGAGGAGTCGAACGACAGCGGTGGCGTCCAGGAGCGGCGTCACGGCACCAGCCGGCGCTCAGGCGAGGATCGGCGCACAAAGGACCGCGGTATCCGGAATACGCTGTTCCTCAAGCTCTTCTTGGATCGTCGGAAGGGCCAGGACCGGAGAGGCGGCAAAGACCGGCGGGCAGGCTGAGCCGCGGCCCTGCCGGCAGGCCCAGGGGCAGGTGGTGCGGGCCTGGCGCCCGGCTCAGGATTCCATATCCTCGACGGCCCTTCGCATGAGGGCTTGCAGGCGTAGCCTGCGGAGCTGCTCTCGCTCGGCGCTTTCCGCCTGCTGAGCGAGGTCGATCCCTGACTTCCGCGAATCGGTCGATGCAGGCGTCGCGGATGGCGGCTCGACACCCAGCACCTTGCCGACGAAGTCGCCGAGCTGAGAGGTGACCTCCGGCTTCGGGTCCAGCAGCGTGACGCCCCATTGCACCCCGAGTCCCTGCCGCTCGTGGCGCGCCAGGATCGCGTCCACGGAGATCCGCCTCAGTTCTCCGGGAAGGAGAAACTCCACCCTGACGGCGGCGCGCGGCGCCCCGTCGAAGCTGGTGAACAGACCGATTCCGGACGCGCTGACGTTGAGCAGCCGGCAGGGGATTCGTTTGCTGCCCACGAAAAGGGTGGCCCCGACTTCGGCAGGGGCACGCCTACAAGCTCGGCGCTCGGCCGACATTACGCTGTTCCTTATACCCTATCCGCGAGAGCGCCTAGGCGTCATCGGGCATTTTCATGCTTTCGTGCAGGCCGCTCTCGAGAAGCGTCTTCAGCCCGGAGAGCACCATCGGCCAACCGCCGCTCACCCCGTCGCGCATCTCGAGGTCGTCCCCGAGGCCGGTGTGCTCGAGGGTCACCGCCCCGTCGAAGGTGCCAACCACCAAGGCGACTCGTTGACATGCATGTGCATGCACAGTAGCATCCACCCATGAGAACCACGATCGAGATCCCGGACGAACAGCGTGCCAAGCTGCTGGAAGCAGCCGCGAAGCGCGGAGAGAAGGGCTTCTCGTCGATAGTCCAAGAGGCCCTGGGAAGTTACTTCGAGGCCGAGGAGGCGCGGCAGGAGAGGGTCAGGCGGGCGCTCGGGGTCATCGGATCGCTCGATGACAAAGAGGCGAAGGCTCTCGAGAACAGCGTCCGCAAGCTCCGGCGGTCGTGGCGATGATCGTCGCGGACAGCGACGTTCTGATCGATGCCCTGCACGGCCGCGAGCCGGGCGCGAGCCGGGTGGCCGAGGGACTCGAAGCGGGGGTCCTGGGCACCACGGCCATCAGTGCCTTCGAGCTCTTGAGCGGCGCTCGGAGCCCTGAGCAACGAGAGGTTGTAGCGACCCTGCTCGCCGCTCTGGCGATCCTACCCTTCGATGAGAAGGCCGGCGAAGCAGCAGCCCTGCTGCGGCAGGAGTTGGAAGGGCAAGGGCAGACCATCGGTATGGCCGACTATCTGATTGCCGGCATTTGCGTGTCCCGCTCCACTCCCCTGCTGACTCGCAACCGCAGGCACTTCCAGAGAATCCCGGCGCTGCTCTTTGCCGACCTCTGAGGCACGGCAAGTTCGGCCGCTGCGCGGCGGTCGGTTCGACGATGAACATCAGGTTCCTCCTCGCAAGGTCGGCTCCCGGGTGAAGACCTACGCCAACGCTGCCCGCTGCCGCGCCAGTCGCTCGTCGCGGTCGCTGACGAAGCGTCGGATTCCGTCGAGGATCGAGTCGGCGTCGAGCCGCGCCTCGGCGATGACGTCGGGCTCGGTGCCGCCGGTGCGCCAGCGGTCGTCCCAGTCGGCGTAGAGCGAATACTCCTCGGTGAGCGGCCCCATGTTGGGCACCGGCGGCATGCGCTTGGTCATGGTGGAGACGAACATGGCGTCGTAGCGGCAGGGGTCGGGCAGGATGCGCTCCCGGTACTCCACCGGCTGGTCGCCGAAGAGCTCGGTCGAGATCACCGAGGCGACGCGCACGTTGAGTCCCTCGGCGTCAAGCGCGTCCAGCCGGGAGACGAGATTCATGGTCGACGAGGATCCCTGCACGAACACGGTGCCCTGCTTCGGCTGGTCGTCGCGCCAGTCGCGGATCAGATAGATGCCCTTGGCCGCCGCCTTGATGTCGGTGTCGGCGAAGCGGGTGCGGTCGGCGACCAGGAAGTCGGGCCGCGCCACGTGGATGGCGATGACCCCGGCGGAGCGCTCTCGCGCCGCCTTCGCCGCGGCGGCGAAGTAGCCCGCGGCCACGTCGTTGTAGTCCCAGAAGTAGAGGTTGATCACCTGGCCTCTGGGCATCAGTCGCCAGACCTGGGGGGCGAAGATCCCGAAGTGGGTCCTGGCGTCGGCGGCGGTCTCCGGGCCCGAGTGGCCGCAGAGGATCGTCACCACGCCGATCTCGAACGGGCTGTCCTGTTTCTGCTGGCTGAAGACGCGGGTCGGCGTGTACATCCGCGGAGTGAACGAGCCGTAGGTGCCGGAACGCCCCCAGACGCCGGCAAAGGAGTCCGGATCGGCGGAGGCGTTGTTGGCGACGGCGCCGCAGATGGGGGCGGCGTTCACCGCTTCCTGGATGCCGGCCTTGAGCCGGGTGCCCGCCGGGTTGTCGTCCGGGTCGTAGTGGCCGAAGAAGTGGCACTTCTCGACGTTGATCGAGCCCGAGAGATCGGCTGCCAGGGTCAGGAAGCGATTGTCCGTCACGTAGTTGAGATAGGCGCCCATCTCGCTGATGGCTCGGCGGGCCCCGGCCTTCTCGGCGTAGGGCCGGAAGAGCTTGATCGTCCGGCTCACCTCCGCGCCGCTCACCGGGTTCTTCATCACGACATCGACCGGATCGGTGGGCAGGTTGTCCGGCAGCAGACGCTGGTCGAGAAACGGGTTGCTGCCGGTCTCGATGCGCAGCGGCATCTGGCGGTCGACGGTGTCGGCGATGTCGACGAGGCGGCCGGCGATCCACTCACCGAGACCTTTGCTGTCCAGGGCGGAGAGCCAGACGTCGATGTTGGTCTTGAACTGGCGCAGCCGCTCCACCTCGCTGCCGGGCACTCCGTCGCGGATGCCGGCAAACTCGACCCCGAAGCGCTCTTCGAAGCTCGCGGCCAGGGCGATGAAGTAGTCCGAGTTCATCTTCAGGGCATAGGGGTGGCTGGGGTAGCCCTGCAGCTGGTCGCCATAGCCGGGCAGCTCGCCGTTCTTCGCCGTCGGCCACCATCCCTTGACCGTCGGACCGACCATGAACATGGGTCGCCGGTCTTCGACCGGCCCGTCCTCCATGGCCTTGAGGGCGCCGAAGATGTCGTCGAAGGCGGCGCCGTCGCCGATGGTGAAGACATTCCAGCCGTAGGAGGCCCACTGGTTGGCGATGTCGTAGCCGGTGTACTTCTCCTTGATCACGCCGCCGATGAGCGAGTCGTCGATCCCGGCGTTGTTCCACGACATGAGAATCCGCAGCCGCTTGCCGACCTGCTGCGCGAGGGCGGCGGTCTTGAGCTCCTGCGAGTGGCCGGAGGTGAGCGCGAACTCGCCCTCGAAGGCGATGACCTTGAGCTTCGGGTCGGCGCCCAGATAGTCCCAGAACAGGGCCTTGCCGGCGGTTGTGGACAGGCCGACGCCCGACGGACCGCCGTTGACGTCGTTGGTGACGTCGGTGGACTCGGCGTGCCCCATGAGTGGGCGGATGCCGCGCACCTTGGCCTGCGCGAAGAGCGGGTCGTCGACCAGACCGTTTTCCGGCAGCAGCCGTTCCACCGCGGCGGGGCCGCGGCGAAAGCCGAGGGCGTCGATGCCGTACATGCCGACCTCGGGGTCGCAGCGGAAACGCTCGTCCCCGGTGGCCTCGAACTGACGCCGCATCGCCTCGTAGAGCACCATCCAGAGTGAGTAGCAGGTCGGGATGCTGTGGCCCCCGGTGAGCATGAAGCGGTCCGCGAACGGATGCTTTGGCTCGCGCAGGTCGTAGCGCATGCCCCCCATCGCCGGACCGCCGAGATGGATCGCGACGTTGTAGGGCGTGTAGGCGAGCGGCCCGCCGAAATGTCCGGTCTGCGAGTAGTTGCCGAGCAGCACCAGTCCCATGGCGGTCATGAACGCCGCCTCCTCGAATCGCTCGCGGTCGTATTCGGGGAGGGCGATCTCGAGCGGCGTGCTGCGGCGCTCCGCCTCGACGGTCTGGAGGGTGACGGCGTGCTTGGCTTTCTCAGGCGTCATCTGGATCGTCCTCGTCGGGAATCGGGCTGCCGGTACTCGCGCACCCAGGTTGAGCTCGGTAGAAGCGCAAACTTACCCTCTGGAGCCCCGTTGGACAAAGGCCCGATGAGCGGGCCCCTCCCTATGGCAGCCGATTCGAAGACCGCCGGAGGCGCAGCGCCTCCGCCACGCTGAGCCCCAGAACGGCGACGGCGACGGCCCAAAGCAACGCCAGGCCGTGCCCGGGGACCTGCAATCGACCGCAGAGCAGCCAACCGAGCAGCACGCCTCCGCCCAGCAGGTTGATGAGGATCGCGCCGCGTACTCCGAGACCATCTCTACCTCGGACGCTGTCGACGAAAAGAGCCAGCCCGATGCCCAGGAGCACGGCGCCGAGGATCGACGGATAGAACGCCGAGGCGGCTGGCGGCAGCCCGAGACTCACGGCGAGTCCAGTGGGAAAGGCCAGGAGCACAAGCCCGAAGAGCACATTGAGCGCTCCGTCGATCACCAGCAGCGCCTTCCTCGTGTCTGTCATGGTTTTCGGAGCATAGCGAGATTCTGCCCGCCTCGGCCCGCTTCACGGAAACCATCACCCGGGCTGCCCTCGTAGAATAGGGCGACGCCAGAGGCCGAAACGCTTCGCGAAGGTGGAGAATCATGCAATCGCCGCCGCGCCACTCCATGATGAAGAACCTGCCCATCGCTCTGCTGGTGGGTCTCGTGTGCGTCCCGGTGGCGAGTGCGAGTCTCACCTCGGCCGAGCTGGATGACACTCGCCTGGCGATGGCCGGCTCCGGCCTTTCGGCGGAGCAAGCCGCGCAGCTCGAGGCAAACATCGCAGAGACACCGGACGACTACCCGACGCGCGTCCAACTCCTGGGCTACTACTTCCTGCGACAGTCAGAGGCGGACCGAGAGGCGCGAGAGAAGCACGTGATGTGGTTCATCCAGAACCACCCCGGAGCCAGGTTTGCGGGAAGCCCCTACGCCCAGCTCGACTCCGTCCGTTACCCCGCTGCCTACGTGCGAGCCAGCGACTTGTGGCTGCAGCAGACCACGCTCCACGCCCACGATCCACAGGTTCTCGGCAACGCCGCCCAGTTCTTCTTTCTCGAGGACCGCCAGCGGGCCGAGGATCTCTTGAAGAGGGCGCAAGGCCTCGACCCGGCCAACCCCGCGTGGGCGCAACAGCTCGGGCACCTCTACTCCCTCGGCGCGAACCGCGAGTCGACCGATTCGAGGAGACGGGCCGCCGACCAGTCGCTGGAACAGCTGGAATCGGCCCTCGCCATGACCGACGCAATGGGGCGGCGAGCGATGCTCGTCAGCGCCGCCAAGGCGGCTTTCGAGGCCGGCGATCTGGACGGGGCGAGGAGCTACGCTCTGGAGCTCCTGGAGGCGCCCGACAAATCCAGCTGGAACTACGGCAACGCGGTGCATCAAGGCAATCTGATTCTCGGCCGACTGGCCTTGAAGGCCGGTGACGTCGAGCAGGCCAAGCTGCACCTGACCGAAGCGGGCAAGACAACCGGCTCGCCACAGCTCAACTCCTTCGGCCCCAACATGATGCTGGCGAAGGAGCTGCTGGAGAGGGATGAACGGCAGGTCGTGCTCGACTACTTCACGCTCTGCGGCGAGTTCTGGCCCAGGCATGATCGCTTGGAGGCCTGGGCCACCGACGTCGAGGCGGGCCGGATCCCTGATTTCGAGGCCAACCTGAGCTACTGAGGACTCCCGGCTTCGGCGGGCCTCCGCCTGGCCTACTGGATCGCCTCGAGTCCCAGCCGCGCGTGGGCGCCGGCCGGGTTGAGATCCAGGGCCCGCTGGAACTGCTCCGCGGCGGCCGCCGAGTCGCCGCGCGACGCCAGCACCGTGCCCAGCGTCAGCCGGGCACGGTAGTTCTGTGGTTGCCGTTCTATCAGCCGCCGCAGGACCTGCTCGGCGGCGCCGGCCTGGCCCAGCTCGGTCAGACACATGGCCAGGAACAGCGGCGGGTCCGGGGAGGCCGGGTTGAGGCTCGCCGCCCGCTCGAACGAGGCGCGAGCGGCGTCGAACCGGCCAAGCAGAATCTGGTTGCGGCCGAGGACGGTCCACAGCCGGGCGCTGCCGGGCTCCTCCTCGAGCAGTCGCTCGAGCTCCGTGACGGCGCCGGCCGGATCGCGCCCCATCGAGATGTCTCGGTCGTTGACCGCCTTGAAGAGCGGCAGTCCATCCTTGGGGTCTCGTCCGGAAAAGAGCCCGGACGGACGGTCCGCCGTCGACCCCGATAGATAGCCGAGGGCGCGCAGCTTGTCCTGTTCCGCCGCGGACACCAGGTCGCGATCGGTCTCCCGCCAGGGGTACCGGGCGACAATCCGCCGCAGCGCCCTGGACATCGCCGCGGCCTCTTCGGCACGAGAGTCCGCCAGGTTGGTCGATTCGCCGGGATCGACGGCCAGGTCATAAAGCTCCGGCCTGGGGGCGTGGATGTACTTGAGATCGCCACGCCGCAGCGACGCCAGGGCGCTCCAGCCGAAGTTGAGAAACGCGTAGTAGCTCTCGCTGTAGACGTCGCGTGCCCCGTTGCCGGCGAGCAGATCGCCGCCCTGGGCAGCCGGTAGGCCGTCGAGTCCCAGCGCGGCCAGGATGGTGGGCGCCACGTCCGCCAATCCCACCGGCGCTGCGATCCTGCGCCCCCCGTCGCGCTCGAGCGGCAGCTTGACGAGCAGCGGGACTCTCACCATCGCCTGGTAGACGAAGTAACCGTGCGTCTCCTCGCCGTGGTCACCGAGCCCCTCGCCGTGGTCGGAGGTGTAGACGATCAGGCTCCGCTCGTACAGGCCGAGCGCGTCGAGGGCCGTCAGGAGACGGTCGATCTGGGCGTCGGCGTAGGCCACCTCACCGGCGTAGGGAGAGTCCGGATAGCGTGTGACGAAAGGCTCGGGCGGCTGGTAGCCATCGTGCGGATCGTAGAGGTGGACCCAGAGCAGGAAAGGGGACGCGGCCCGGCCGAGCCAGTCGATCGCCGCGCTCACCGTGACCCCGGCGCGACGCTCGAGAGGCTCGGGGGTGTTGTCGAGCTCGGAGGAGAAATCCGTGTCGTACAGCTGAAAGCCGCGATCGGCGCCGGACTGCCCGCCGACCACGAAGCTGCTGACGAACGCGGCGGTCGCGTAGCCTTCAGCGGCCAGCACCTGGGCGAGGGTGGGGATCGCCGGGTCGAGGCGGAAACCGCGATTGTCGCGCACGCCGTGGGCGTAGGGCTCGAGCCCCGTGAGCAGGCTGAGGTGCGACGGCAGGGTCAGCGGGTAGGGGGCGGTGGCGTCCTCGAACAGCACGCCGTCGCTCGCCAGCCTGGCGGCCGCGGGCGTGGCGACCCGCGCGCCGTAGGGCGACAGGTGATCGGCTCGCAGCGTGTCGACGGTAATGAGGACGACGGGAGCGGGTGCTGATGGGGGTTGCGCGTTCGGCGCGCAGGCCGCGATCGAGCCGGCGGCAACGAGCAGGAGGACGCCGCGCATCGCCCACCTGAGGAGACCGCGCATGGCGCAGGTTCTATCACGTGGCGGAGACACGACCCGGCCGCCCCCCGGGGTGGCGACATCAGAAGAGCCCG
>CALZJC010000134.1 GCA_945787525.1 Thermoanaerobaculia bacterium
GGGCTAGCAAGGTGCGCTCCTCCGTCGAGGGTCCGGCTCGGCGCGGGGAGACTAGCAGAAGAAGAGAGCTACGGCTGTTGAGCAGCCAACTCGCCCAGCAGTCCGCGGGCCGCCACTCCGGTGAGTGGTGTGCCCCTCGATGCCAAGCCCCGTTAGAATCTCGATCTCTCACGGAGGCCCGATCATGAAGCGCATCCTCATTCTCGGTGGCGGCTTTGGCGGCATCACCGTCGCGACGGAGCTGGCACGGCTCCTGGACGACGAGCACGAGATCACCCTGGTGGACCGCCGGGAGCGATTCCATATGGGGCTGCGCAAGCTGTGGCACGCGGTGGGCATGGGATCTCTCGCAGAGGGTTCCCGGTCGCGAGCCGCACTGGATCGGCATGGAGTGCGGTTCCTGCGTCGCCGTATTGTGAGTATCGACACGGCCAACCGGCGCGTTGCCACAGACGAGGGAAGCCTCGAAGGCGATTACCTGGTTGTTGCGCTCGGCGCGGAGTCGAGGCCGGACCTGGTGGCCGGTCTGATGGAGCACGCCCACAACGTCTGGGACGCCGAAGGCGTGCCGCCGCTCAAGGCCGCTCTCGACGACCTGGAGCGCGGTCGCATCGCCATCGTCATCGCCGGTGTGCCCTACCCCTGCCCGCCGGCCCCCTACGAGTGCGCCATGTTGCTGGACGATCACCTGCGCCAGGGAGGCCGGCGCGACAGCGTCGAGCTGTCGGTCGCGACCCTGCAGCCGATGTTGCTGCCCAATGCCGGCAAAGCCGGTTCGGCCTGGCTCGCCGAGCAGCTGGCGGCCCGCGGCATCGCCTTCCGGACCGGCAGCAAGGTGGAGCGGTTCGAGCCCGGCAGGGCGGTCTTCGCCGACGGTGAGATGGCGGCCGACCTGATGATCGCCGTGCCGCCCCACCGCGTGCCGGCGGTGGTCGAGGAGAGCGGTCTCACCGGTGACGGGCAGTGGATTCCAGTCGATCCCGAGACGCTCGAGACAGCCCACGAGAAGGTTTTCGCCATCGGCGACGTCACAGGCATCAAGCTGGCCAACGGGCTGCCGCTGCCCAAGGCGGGCATCATGGCGGAGCTCGAAGGGCAGCGAGTGGCCGCGGCCATCGCCGCGGACGTTCGCGGCGAGACGCCGCCGGCGGGCTTCGACGGCCAGGGATTCTGCTTCATGGAGACGAGCAAGACGACCGCCGCCCTGATCCAGGGCGAGTTCTTCGCCGAGCCCGAGCCGCGGGTCGTGCTGGCGGAGAGCTCGGCAGAGAACGCCGAGCGCAAACGCGATTTCGAGGCGGAAAGGCTCGCGCGCTGGTTCGGAGCATAGACTCCGAGGTCGTGGATCGTCCCGAGTCGACATTTGCGATGACAAGGTGGGGCCGCGGCGCCGCCCTGCGCCTCTGCCTCTGCCTCTGTCTTGCCTGCCCGTCGGCGGGGGGGGCGAAGGAGACCGACAGCTTCACCCACCGCTACGAGGCGCTGGCCTTCCCGGTCGGCGAGGTCGACGGCCGCCCGCTCAGTGACTTCACCGCCGAGTTCAACCTGCAGACCCGGCGGATCTTCTCCGACGTCCTGGTGGAGCTCAACGAGGACAACCGGCGGAGCGAGCAGGGTTGTCTGTCGGATCAGGCCCGGCGGCGGCTCTTCGTGAAGCTCAGCTACCAGCTGGGCGGGCCGATTGTCTTGACCAGGAATCAGCTGCGGCCCGCGATCACTCGGCACGTGAACCGTTACCGGCCGGAGATGTCCGAGTCGATCTACCGCGACTTCGCTCCCTGGCGGTCGGTCTCGCTCGGCCTGTTGACCAAACTGGGCACCAACATGGCGTCGCTCTTTCGCTTCGACCTCGAGCTGCCGCTGATCGCTTCCCGGGGCACCATCGCGTTGGCTCCCGACGGGCGCCTGGCGGTGCTCGGGCCGGAGGGCACGCATACCGCGGCAGTCTTCCGTTTACGGCAGGAGAAGCCGGCGGTGCTCGTCCAGGAGGGCCGCAGCTACTACGTGCTCGACAACGGCCAGGCGCTGGTGGAGTCCGCGGGGCGGATCCAGCGGGTGGTTCCCATACTCGTGAGCTCGGACAAGTTCAGCCACTTCTTCTACCGCGGTCTGAAGCTGTTTCGGAAGCTGGGCGCGGGCGAAGCGGAGGATCTGGATCGGGTCCTGGCGCACAACTATCGCCAGGAGGCGTCGTTCTGGGGTTCGAGATCCACCGGGGTAGCGGCCTACGGCGACCTGGTGGCCAACTTCCAGGGCATGCGGTTTTGGATCCACCTGCTCGGGCAGGGCCTGGACGGGCGCCCGCTCGAGGATCCCCTGGGGAAGGAGCAAACGCCGCTCGTTGCGTGCTCCTCCGAGGGTCTCTGGGTGCAGGCGCGCCAGCCCGATATTCGGGACTATCTCGATCCCGCCTGGGATGAGGCCCTGAACTGCAACCGCATGCGCTCGCAGGTGCTGCTCGACCAGGTTCTGCGGCGGATCGAGGATCTCGGTGAGGAGGACGACTCGGGCCGCGTCTACAGCTGCCCGGTCGACGCGGGCCTGATCGCCGAGACGGCCGCCGGCTACGGCCGGTTCGCTCCCCAGGTGATCAACGCCGAGGGCCACAGCTCGCTGCGCTCGGAAAAAAGGCGACGGGCGCCCTCGCCCGTCAGCTCGGCGCGCTGACTCGGATCGGCGACGCCACGCCTGGTGAACGTCCTCGACAAGCGACCGGCGGGGTCCTGCGGTCGGGCCGGTGCTGTAGAGTCGGGCGTCGCTGATCTGGCGGTCGGCTAGCCGGCCTCACCTGGAGGGGAAATCGATATGGCGAAGCTGACGATTGGAAGCCCGACCGGACGCGGTCTGAACTCGGTTCAGGCGTTTCTGCGGCTGGTCCTCTGGCTGGTCTCGATGGCGGTCTTCGTCAGCATCACGCTGGTGCTGGCGGGAATCCTGTCCAGGGTGGCGGAGTTTCTCGGCCCCGCGACGCTGGCCGTGGGTGGCTTCGTCTCGCTGATCCTGGCGATCATGGTCAGCCGCACGATCTACGTCATCCCGGAGTACCAGCGGGTGGTGCTGCTGCGGCTGGGCAAGTTCATCGGCGTCAAGGGGCCGGGGCTCTTCTGGGTGATTCCCTATCCGCCGTTCTTCCGCTCGGTGGCGGCCATCCTCGACATCCGCGTGCAGACGCGGATCATCAAAGCGGCCGAGACGCTGACTTCGGACAACGTGCCGGTCGGCTGTGAGGCGGTCGTTTTCATGCGGGTCGAGGATCCGGAACGCGCCGCCCTGCACGTCGAGAACTACAGCGAGGCGGTCTTTCAGGCGGCCAACAGCGCTTTGAAGGACACCGTTGGCAACCTGGAGCTGACCGAGTTGCTGAGCGAGCGCGAGAAAGTCGCCGACCGCCTGCAGAGCATCATCGACTCGGCGGCCACCAGATTCGGCATCGACGTCTCCTCGGTCGAGATCACCGACGTTCGGGTGCCTCCCGACCTGATCCAGGAGCTCAGCGTCATCGCCCAGTCGCGGCGCGCGGCGCAGGCCAAGATCGCCGAGGCGGATGCCGAGAAGGCGATCGCCGAGAGGCTGCAGGAGGCGTCGGAGATGCTGAGCGGGAGGGCGATGGATATGTACCGGCTGAACGTGCTCGAGCGGCTGGGGCGGGAGGAGGGCAGCCAGATCGTGGTCTACGGCATGGGTGGCAGCGACCCCCATTTGGAGACCACCATCGCCGCCTCGGCGGCGGGCGCGATGATCGGCAAGGGGCAAGCGCCGGAAGCCGGCTGAGCCGGCGTCCGGCTTCCCGGGATGACGGCCTCGTCGCCGCTCGACCTGTGGCGGCAGCACGTCGCCGCGCGCGCGGGCCGCCCTGGTGGAGATCCTGGTGGCGCCGGCCGACCTCGAAAGGCTCGGCCGCCGGCTAGCTGTGACGAATGCAATAGGCCTGTTGCGCATTCAATATCCAGCCCTCTGCCGCTCTCCTATGCTGCGAAGCTATGATCAAGGAGCGCCGCAAGCATCCGCGGCTCCGCATCCCGCTGGAGGCGGAGTACCTAGTAGCCGGCAAGGACGAGTGGCGAGAGGGCACGATCTGGACTCTGGGCGCCGGCGGGGCGGCGCTGCTCTGCGAAGAGCGGCTCAAGAAGGGCACCCGTCTCGAGGGGCTGCACTTCGTGGTGGCGGCCGATGGGGATCTGCCGGAGACCCGGATCGAGGTCGGCGCCGAGGTGGTGAGCATCGAGCGCGGCGGCGACTTCGGACGCCCCTCCAGCTTCATGCTGGGCCTGCAGTTCACAGAACTCGGCAAGCAGGAGTTCGGCCTGCTTCGCAAGTTTGTCTTCAAGCGGCTGACCGGAGCCCAGAAACAGAACGATGACCCCGAGGCCGAGCCGCAAGAGAAGACCGCCGCGCCGCCGATCGAGATCCGTTTCAAGCTCTTCGACGAGTTTGTCGAAGAGGTGTCGGAGAACCTCTCGCCATCGGGCATGTTCATCCGCGCCCACCGGCCGCTGCCGCCAGGCTCGCAGTTCGTCTTCGAGTTCCAGCTGGGCGAGGACTTTTCACTCTTCCAGGGCACGGCGGAGGTCGTCTGGACGCGGCGGCGCAGCGAGGGTCCGGATCGACCGGCGGGCATGGGTGTGCGCTTTGTCAAGCTCGATCTGACGAGCCAGAAGCTCGTCAAGCGGCTGGTCGGTCAGCGCAAGACGGGGGCGGCGCCGGGCGCCGCCGAGTCGGCGACCGCTCTCAAGCTCTCCGGCAACGCCGAGCCGTTTGCCATCGATACGGAACCGCGCGTCGCGAAGGACGAGGAGCCCGGCGCCGAGAGCGCCACCGAAGAGCGACAGCCCCGTCGGTTGGCAAGGCTGGCAAAGAAGCTCAAGCGGGCGGAGGCGGCTCGGGAGAAGGCGCAGGAACAGTTCAAGTCGCTGCGCGAGGAATCCAAGTCGCTGCGCGATGAATCCAAGTCGCTGCGCAAGGAGGCCGAGTCGCTGCGCGACACGGTCAGCACCCTGGAGTCGTCGCACGGTGAAGAGCGCAGCGGGCGCGAGCGTGCCGAGGCCGAAGCGGCCGAGCTGCGCGAGCAGCTGGAGGCACACGCAGCGCCTGGTGATGTAGACGAGAAGCTCCAGCGATCGCGGGAGGAGCTCGAGCGCCGGCAGGAGGAATGGGATCGACAGGAGGCGGAGCTGCGGGAGGAGCTCGAGCGGCGAAGCGCCGGCGAGGTGGAGTTCCAGGAACGCCTCGAACAGGCGATGGAGACCGAGGCCGAGCTCGAACAGCGGCTCGAGCAGGCCGAGAGCAGCCGGCGGGAGCTCGAGAAGAAGCTCGACCGGACCCAGGAGATCGAGGACGATCTCGACCGGGTCAGGCTCGAGTGGGAAGAGGCGAGCAAGGAGTGGAAGTTCACCAAGTCCGAGCTGCGTTCCCGGTTGAAGCAGCAGAGCGCCGGCGAGGCCGAGTTGAAGGAACGACTCGACCTGGCCGACGAACGCGAGGCCGAGTTGAGTCAGCGAGTCGAAGGGCTCGAGGAGAAACGCGCCGAGCTGGAGGAGCGGCTCGGCGGGGTGGAGGGCGTGGAGGAGGAGCTGGAACGGGCCCGACGCGAGGCCGCGGAGGCGACAGAGGAGTGGGAGGCCACGGAGGCGCAGTTGCGTGCCCAGCTGGAGCAGAGCAGCGCCAGCAAGGCGGAGCTGGCGGAACGCCTGTCGGAGGCCGCGGCGACCGAGACGCAGCTGCGCCAGCAGCTGAGCGAGGCAGGCGAGGCCCGCGAGGAGCTCGACCAGGTAGTGAGCCGGAGCGCCGAGGTCGAAGCCGTGATGCGCGAGCAGGTGCAGGAGCTGCGCGCTTCGCGCGACGAGCTCGAGGCGAAACTGGCTCGAGCGACGGAACAGCTCGGCGCGATACAGAGTGCGGCCGAGAAGATGAAGCTGCGCTTGAACGGCGACCTGAGCGCCGCCCAGGATCTCGAGACCGACCTGGCCGCCAAGCTCGCCGAGGTCGCCGAGCTTGGGTCGGGTCTGGAGAAGAAGCTCGGTAGCCTGACCACCGCGCGCGCCAAACTGGCCCGAAGACTGAGGCGCCTCACCGGCGCCTGGGAAAGCCTGGAGGAGGGCCTGGCCGAAGTCGATGTCGAGGCCGCCTCGGGCGACGACTCGCCGGCAGCGCCGGCGGAGAGCGTGCCGGAGAACGTCCAGGAGAGCATGCCGGAGAAGGTCGATCCGCCGGCGGAATCGCCGCCTCTGGTGGAGTCGGTGAGCGCCGCAGTGGGCGAGGCGGATGTGGCGCCGCCGCCGCCCGAGGCCGCCTTGGCCTCGGTGCCGTCGGACATACTGACGGTGGCCCCGGACCTGGTCGCCGAGCCCGCGATCCACCAGCCGGAGGCCGAGGACGAAGCGGAGCAGACGGCCGACGAAACCCCGGTGACCGCGCCAACGGGTGCCGCGCGCCTGGTCGGCGTGGCGCGCCGCGCGGCGGCCCGTCTGGGCTTTGCCCGGCGGTCGGCGGCGGACGGCAACGGCGGCGAGCCCGAGCCCCAACCGCCGGCGCCGGCAGGGACCGTGCAGGAGACCGCAGCCACCGCGCCGGAACAGGTTGCCGGTCCGGGCGACATCGAGGAGACCGTCAGGGCCTGGGCGGCGGCATGGTCCGAGCAACGCGTGACGGACTACCTCTCTTTCTACTCGCGGGAGTTCGAAGCGGCGCGTGGGGACGGCGATGAGGACGACGATTCCGCCGCGGCGCCGCACGCCTGGATGCCGCCGCTCGCCGGCATGGAGTTGACCCTCGGGCCGATCTCACAGTCCGAGCTGGCCCCCGGGCGTTTCGCCGTGCAGTTCGAGCAGAGCGTCGAGACCGACTCCTACACGCGCCGCACCGGCAGGACGCTCGAGATGGTCCTGGAGGCGGACGCCTGGAAGATCGCCGCCGAGAGCTTCCAGGATCTCCCCAGCCCCGACCCGAGCTGACCGGCGTCTGTCGTACGTTCGCGTTGCGGCTCTCGGGGCAAGGACGCCAGGGCCGCGCCGATGCTGTGCGGCAACAACCAGTTGACTGATCGAACGAGAGAGGACGACATGCGCGGCAGGAGGGGTCTGGTCCTCGTTGGTATCCGCCTCGGGGCGCTGGCCGCTCTCGCGGCCACCACCCCGGCCTGGGGGGCGACGGCCTGTTACTCGGCCTCTTGTACCTCCGGTTGTTCCCCCACTCCGCCGGTCGAGACCTCGACGCTGGTGCCGGCCAGCGCTCTGCCTTCTGGGGCGAACACTCCCATCGCCTTCGTGGATCCGGACGATGGCCGGGACCGCCGCCTGATCGCCACTCTGCAGGGAGCGATCCTGGTCTGGGAGGGCACGACGGAGACCGTCCTGCCGACCTTCTTCCTCGACCTTCGCGACGATGCCGGAGGCCCGGTACTCGATGGGGGAGAACGCGGTCTGCTGGCCCTGGCGGTCGACCCGGACTATGCCCAGACCGGCGGGCTCTATGTCATGTATTCCAGGGCCGATTCGGGGCCCGGGTCTATCGGCGACATCGTCATCGAGCGCTACGAGCGCTCGGCCGCCGACCCGGATGTCGCCGATCCCGCCTCCGCCACGACGATCCTGGTCATCGAGCACAGCTCGGCGGCGAATCACAACGGCGGTTGGCTGGCCTTCGGGCTCGACGGCTTCCTCTACGTCTCGACCGGCGACGGCGGCGGCGGGTGCGACTCGGGGGCGGGCGCCAGCGGCGATGGACAGAGCCCCGACACCCTGGCCGGGAAGATGCTGCGCATCGATGTGCGCGGCATCGACGCGGACGGCACCGCGCCCGACGTCTGCGGCGTCGAGAGCGGCCCCTATACGGTGCCCTCCGGCAACCCGTTCATTGGCATGATGGGGGCGTGCGACGAGGTCTGGGCGCTGGGCTTGCGCAACCCCTTCCGGTTCAGCTTCGACCGCCAGACCGGCGACCTGTACATCGGCGATGTCGGGCAGAACAAGTGGGAGGAGATCAACCTCCAGGCGGCCGCGACCCCGGCGCCGGTCAACTTCGGATGGGTCTGCCGCGAAGGCTGCGAGAGCGCGGATAACGCCGAATCGAACTGCTCGATCGCCGGCTGTCCGGTCGACCCGGGCACGAGCTGCGAGTTTCCGCGCTTGAGTACCTTCTGGGACCCGATCCTCTGCCACTACAACGGTGACTGGCGCTCGATCATGGGCGGCTACCGCTACCGGGGAAACCTGGTGCCATCCATTGCCGGCGACTATGTCTATGGCGACAACGCCTGCGGCCAGATCTGGAAGACCACCTCCCTCGACCCGGCGAACCCGGCGACCATCACGGCTGCCTGCTGGGCGAGCGGCTTCGGCGGCACCTTCGGCTTCGCCGAAGACCACCTGGGCGAGCTCTACGTGGTGGTCGGAGGCGCCAAGAGGATCGACTGCATCCACAACGGCGACGGGTGCTACTGGGCCGGCCTCGGTGACCTGGTCTTCGGCGACGGGTTCGAGTCCGGCGACACCTCGGCGTGGTCCGGGGTGGCCGGCTCGTACGCGGGCCATCTGGCGGTGAACGGCGCCGCTTCTCGCGTCGGCGGCTTCGGGCTCGAGGTCACCGTCGGTGGCACCTGCGCGGAACTCGATGATCTGGTGGTCACTCCGCCCGTCGAGGGCTCCTTCGTCGGCTGCAACACGGTCACCGCCAGCGGGGTGCAGGTCGAGGGTACCGGGGCCACCCAGGCCGTTCTGGACCCCGGGCTCCTGGACGGCCTCGCCTTCGTGCGCGACGACACGCCGCAGGGCGCGGCCACCTACAGAGGTCGGTTCTCGGTCCGCCTGGACGACCTGTCCATCACCGCGGGAGACACGGTGGAGATCTTCAACGGCTACTCCGCCGACGGAGAGGTCCAGTTCAAGGCCATCCTGGAATTGGACTCGACCGCGACGGAGAATCAGCTCGTTCTCGCGGTGCGTCAGGACGACGGATCGTACGTTCAGACTGCGCCGGGCGACGAGCAGACGGTAGGGGACGGCTGGAACACCCTCGAGCTCCGCTGGGCGAACGGAGCCGACAGCGGCTCGGCGACGGTATCGATCAACGGCGCCCTTCCCGTGGGTCTGTCCGGCGTCGACAACGACGGGCAGGAGATCGACTCGGTGCGGGCAGGCTATGTCGGCGGCCAGATCACGACGTCTGGCGGCAGCCTGGACCTGGACTCCTTCACCTCCCATCCGTAGGGGGCGGCGTCGCCAGGGAGGCGAGCTTCTCGGGAGGCGGCCGCTAGCCTAGGCCGCCCGGGGCAGCTTGCCGGTCAGACCCAGGAACCACCGCCTCGTCCGCGACGCTGCCCTGGCCGAACGAGCGATGCATCCAGACCGAATCGATGCCGAGATCGACGCACTGGCGGACGATCTCGGGCGTGACGTCGGGATGGGTGGCGACGACCACGGCGCCGACTCCGCCCGGGATGGCGGCGAGGTCCGGGTAGCAGTCGTCCCCGTTCCGGGGCTTCATCCAGCGGGGTCTCGAGCGCTGGCTGGGCAGCTACCGCTGGGGCGCCGGCTTCGGCCTGGCGGTGGCTTCGATCCTCTTCGGCCTTGCCCACCTGGCCGGCGGCTGGGACTACGTGCTGTTGTCGACGATCGCCGGCTTCGGGTACGGCTGGGCGATGCGCCGAAGCGGACGCATCGAAGGGGCCATCGCGACGCATTTCCTGGTCAACTCGCTGCACTTCGGCTTTTTCACCTACCCAGCTCTGGCAGGCTCCATGCAGTAGATTGGCCCCTGCCAGACCAGATCAGGAGGTTGTGATGTCGCTACGGCCAATCAAGAGGGTGATCAAAGCCAAGCCGACCGTGGAAGGCGCCGGAGTACGCTTGCGGCGCGCTTTCGGCTTCGGCGCAACCGAGGAGTTCGACCCGTTTCTCCTGCTGGACGACTTCCGCAACGAGCGCCCGGAGGACTACCGGGCCGGCTTCCCCTGGCATCCCCACCGCGGCATCGAGACCATCACCTATGTGCTGTCGGGCACCGTCGCGCATGGCGACAGCCTGGGCAACAAGGGCACCGTCGGCGCCGGCGACGTGCAGTGGATGACCGCCGGCAGCGGCATCATCCACCAGGAGATGCCGCGCGGCGACGAGCACGGCAGGATGCACGGCTTCCAGCTGTGGGCCAACCTGCCGTCGGCGCTCAAGATGACGTCGCCGCGCTACCAGGACGTGGGCTCGGCCGATATTCCGGAGGTGACCGACGACGACGGCACCATGATCCGGGTGATCAGCGGCAACGTCTGGGGCGCCACCGGGCCGGTCGACGGCATCGCCGCGGAGCCCCACTACATCGACGTCTCGGTGCCGCCGGGAAGGCGCAAGAGCCTGGCCGTCGAGACGACCCGCCACGCCTTCGCCTACGTCTTCGCCGGCTCGGGCCGGTTCTGCAACGCCTCGGCGCCGCTCGACGTGCCCACGGAAGGCGTCGGCTGGGCCGACACCTCGCTGTCCGAGGAGGCCGACAACCGCTCGCTGGTGCTCTTCGATCGCGGCGACGAGGTGGTCGTCCAGGCGGGGGAGCGGGGCATCCGCTTTCTGCTGGTTTCGGGCAAACCGATCGAGGAGCCGGTCGCCTGGTACGGGCCGATCGTCATGAACACCCAGGCTGAGCTGCAGGAGGCCTTCGCCGAGTTTCAGGCCGGCACCTTTCTCAAGCACGGGAGATGAGGCCGCTCGAAGGACGGGTCGCGCTCGTTGCCGGTGCAACTCGCGGCGCCGGACGAGGGATCGCCTGCATGCTGGGCGAGTCGGGGGCGACGGTCTATTGCAGCGGCCGTAGCGTGCGCGGAGCCACGGCGATGAACGGGCGGCCGGAGGCGATCGAGGAGACCGCCGAGATGGTGACCGCCCGAGGCGGCGTGGGCCTCTGGGAGCAGGCCGACCACACCGACGAGCGGCAAGTGCGGCGGCTGGTCGACCGGATTCGCGGGCAGCAGGGTCGGCTCGACATTCTGGTCAACGACATCTGGGGCGGCGACGAGCTGACCGAATGGGGTAGACCGTTCTGGAAGCTGTCGCAGGAGCAGGGGCTCAAGATGCTCGAGCGCGGCATCCATACCCACCTCATCACCAGCCGCTGGGCGGTGCCTCTGATGCTCGAAGGCGGACCGGGACTGATCGTCGAGGTCACCGATGGCAGCCGCTACTACTACCGGGGCAACCTGTTCTACGACCTGGTGAAGACGACAGTCATCCGCCTCGCCTACGCCATGGCAATCGAGCTCCGCGAGCATGGCATCAGCGCCGTGGCGGTCACCCCGGGCTTTCTCCGGTCCGAAATGATGCTCCAGCACATGGGCGTTGACGAGGAGAACTGGCGCGAGGGTGCGGCGAGGGACCCCCATTTCGCCTTCTCCGAGTCGCCGTTCTTCATCGGCCGCGCTATCGCCGCGCTGGCTGCCGACCCGCAGGTTCAATCCCGGACCGGGCGACCCTGGTCGACCTGGGAGCTGGCCAGGGAGTATGGTTTTCGGGACCTTGACGGCAGCCGACCCGACTGGGGTGGTCACCTGCGGTCGGCGATCGGTGAGGCGCTGGCCCGGACTGCAGGTCGCCTGGGCGAGGGGCCGAAGGGAGAGGAGCAGACGTCGGCGATGGAACGGGTTCGGCAGGTGGTGGCCGCCGAGCTGAAAGAGCGCGGTCTCCACTTCCTCACTCCGTCGATCTCCGAGGTCTGGTACCGCAAGCTCCTAAGGGGCGATGGCGACCGGCCAGGGGCTTTTGACGAGCTCATCGAGAAGACATTCGGTTGATCCGCCCTTCGTTCGGGCTCGCCCCACTTACGCTGGCAGGGCTCGTCTGCTCGCCGGCGCGGTGAGTCGCGAGCCTCTTCGCTTCCGGCGGCCGATTCGGCCGGCGTCGATTGACCGGCTCTGGCGACCTTCAGGGATCCTGCTGTGGCGCCGGCTCGCGCTGCG
>CALZJC010000135.1:0-8692 GCA_945787525.1 Thermoanaerobaculia bacterium
CGGCACCCTGCATGGTGCCATCGGCGTCAGCACCCGCGCCCACGCGCGTATCCAGTCGATCGACCTGGACCCGGTGCGCCGGGCGCCCGGCGTGGTGGCGGTGATCACCGCCCAGGACGTGCCCGGAGTCAATGACATCGGCGGCGTCCTGAAGGACGACCCGATCTTCGCCGAGCGGGTGGTGCAGTACGTCGGTCACTCGATGTTCGCCGTGGCCGCGACCACGGTCGAGCACGCGCGGCGCGCTGCCAGGCTGGCCGAAGTCGAGTACGAGGATCTGGAGCCGGTGCTGGATGTCGACACGGCGATGGAGAAGGAGTCGTTCGTCCTGCCGACCAACCATATGGGGCACGGCGATCCGCGCCGGGCGATCGGCGAGGCGGCCCACCGTCTGCAGGGCCGCTTTCGCATCGGCGGCCAGGACCAGTTCTATCTCGAGAGCCACATCGCCTTCGCCCTGCCCAGGGAGGGCGGCGACATGCTGGTCTACAGCTCCACCCAGCATCCCGGCGAGGTCCAGCACGTGGTTGCCCATGCGCTGGGCAAATCGGCCAAAGACGTCGTGGTGGAGTGCCGGCGCATGGGTGGCGGCTTCGGCGGCAAGGAGACCCAGCCGTCGCTGTTCGCCTGCGTAGCGGCGCTGCTGGCCAACGCCACCGGCCGGCCGGTCAAGATGCGCCCCGACCGCGACGCCGACATGATCATGACCGGCAAGCGGCACCACCAGCGCCTCGACTATGACGTCGGCTTCGACGACGACGGTGTGATCGCGGGCGTCGAGCTCACCTACGCCTCCCACTGCGGCATGTCGGCCGACCTCTCGGGTCCGGTCAACGACCGCACCATGTTCCACTCCGACAACGCCTACTATCTGCCGGAAGTCGCCATCACGTCACACCGGTGCAAGACGAACACCGTCTCCAACACCGCGTTTCGCGGTTTCGGCGGGCCGCAGGGAATGATGGGTATCGAGTACGTGGTGGACGAGATCGCCCGCTACCTGCAGGTCGACCCGCTCGACGTGCGCAAGAGGAACCTGTACGGCATCGGCGAGCGCAACATCACGCCCTACGGCATGGAGGTGGAGGACAACGTCCTGCCCGAGATCGTGCCCGATCTGGAGCAGAGCTCGGACTACCGGGCGCGGCGCCGCGAGATCGACGAGTACAACGAAGGCAGCGAGTTCCTCAAGCGTGGCCTGGCGCTGACGCCGGTCAAGTTCGGCATCTCGTTCACCGCCACCCACTTCAACCAGGCCGGAGCGCTGCTGCTGGTCTACTCCGACGGTACGGTGCAGCTCAACCATGGCGGCACCGAGATGGGGCAGGGGCTGTTCACCAAGGTGGCGCAGGTGGTGGCGGAGGAGCTACAGATCGACATCGGTCAGATCCGCGTCACCGCCTCGGACACCGCCAAGGTGCCGAACGCTTCGGCCACCGCCGCCTCGTCCGGATCCGACCTCAACGGCATGGCGGCGCTGGACGCCGCCCGCAAGCTGCGCCGCCGGCTGACCTCCTTCGCCGCCGAGACCTGGGGCGTCGACCCGGGCGACGTGGTGTTCGACAACGGCGAGGTACGGATCGGCGAGCAGCGGATCTCGTTCGCCGAGCTGGCCAACCGGGCCTGGATGGGGCGGGTGCCGCTGTCGGCCACCGGCTTCTACCGGACGCCCAAGATCGCCTACGACCGGACGACGATGAGCGGCCGGCCGTTCTACTATTTCGCCTACGGCGCGGCCTGCTCGGAGGTGGTGATCGACCTGCTGACCGGCGAGTACCGGGTGCTGCGGGCCGACATTCTGCACGACGTCGGCAAGTCGCTCAATCCGGCCATCGACCTGGGCCAGATCGAGGGCGGTTTCATCCAGGGGATGGGCTGGCTGACCACCGAGGAGCTGTGGTGGGACGACACGGGCGCCCTCCAGACCCATGCGCCATCGACCTACAAGATCCCCGTCGCCAGCGACGTGCCCGAGGTGTTCAACGTCGACCTGTTCGCTTCCGGCAGGAACCGCGAGCCGACGATCCACCGCTCGAAGGCGGTGGGCGAGCCGCCGCTGATGCTGGCGATCTCGGTGTTCCACGCCATCAAGGACGCGGTGGGCAGCGTCGGCGGGCACCGGCTGAGCCCGCGGCTGGACTCGCCGGCGACGCCGGAGGCGGTGCTGATGTCGCTCGAGGAGCTGCGACGCCGGCTGGCCGCGGACTCCGAGCAGACCGGCGAGCGGAGCGCCTAGCATATGCCGGAGCTCCCACCCGACACCGCGAGCCAGCTCCATCGCGGGCACATCTTCCACCTCACCGGCCGACCGACCGTCGAGGAGGCGGCCGAGGCCCTCGTCGTGCACCCCGACGGTGGCCTGCTGGTCGATGGCGCCGGCGTCATCCGCTGGTGCGGGCCGTGGGACCAACGGCCTGCCGAGGCGGCGGACGCCCAGCTGATCGACCACGGCGGGAGCTTCATCCTGCCGGGTTTCGTCGACACCCACATCCACTTCCCGCAGGTCAACTCGATCGACGCCTACGGCGGCGGCCAGCTCCTCGAGTGGCTCGACAACTGTATCTTCCCGGCCGAGGCCAGGTTTGCCGACGAGGGGTTCGCCCGCGGCGCGGCGCGCGAGTTCTGTCACCGGCTGGTGTCGGCCGGCACCACCACATCGCTGGTCTTCGGCTCCGCCTTCCCGGTCGCCCAGGACGCGCTGTTCGGTGAGTACCGGCGGCGCGGCCTGCGCGGCGTCATCGGCCGTGGCATCCAGACGGTGGGCCCGGACACCGCCAAGCCGCTGATGACCAGCGAGGAGGACGCCATCCGGCTCACCCAGGAGGAGATCGACCGCTGGCATCCGGCGGTGGAGGAGGCCGGCAAGGCACTGGTCTACGCGGCCATCGTGCCGCGCTTCTCGCTGTCGGTGACGACGCGCACGCTGGCGGCGCTCGGCGAGCTCTACGACGCCTACCGCGACCGCGGCGTCTACTTCACCTCGCACCTCAACGAGAACAACCGGCCGGGCGACGGCGAGATCGACGCGGTCAAGTCGCTCTACGAGGTGGACAGCTATCTCGACACCTACGACGGGCTGTTCCTGCCCGGCAGCAAGCGCGGCGGCAAGAGCCTGCTGGGCCGGCGCAGCGTGATGGCGCACTGCGTGCACTGCACCGACGACGAGCTCGGCCGGCTGGCGGCGGCCGAGACGGCGGTGGCCCACTGCCCGACCAGTCAGCTGTTCCTGGGCAGCGGCACCATGCCCTGGCGGCGAACCATCGCTTCGGGCGTCACCGTGGCGGCGGGGACCGATTTCGCCGCCGGCGACAGCTGGTTCATCCCCGAGGTGCTCAACGCCGCGTTCAAGGTGCACATCAGCGAGCAGGGCGAGGCCGGCGCGGCGCTGCACCCGGCGCAGCTGCTCCACCTGGGCACGGTCGCAGGCGCCCGCGCCCTCGACCTCGAGGACCGGATCGGCAACTTCGACCCGGGCCGCGAGGCCGATTTCGTGGTGATCGACCCGTCATGCTACGAGCCGCTGGCCAACAGCCTCAGGTGGGGGCTGGCGGCGGAGGAGAAGGTGACCCGCCGCCACGGCCGGCTGTTCACTCTGCTCATGGCCACTCACGAGAGCGCTCTGGCCCAGACCTGGGTCCGCGGGCGTAGACTCGACGCTTGAGCCGTCTCCCGCCGGGCGGCGGCAGAAGGAGAACGCGATGATCGATCTCAAGAGGATCCTGTTTCCGACCGACTTCTCGGCCAGCGCCGAGCGGGCGTTCGATCTCGCCCTGGTCCTGGCGCAGGAGTTCGGCGCCGAGCTGGTCATGTTCCACGCCGTCGTCCTGCACGAGGACGACCCCCACAATCCGGCACATCATTTCCCCGACCCGGAGGCGATCCACCGCCGCCTCGAGGGCCTGGCCGACTCGGCGATGGCGGAGCTGCTAGGGCGCGGGCGCGCCACCGAGGCCCGTATCCGACAGGTCAAGTCGCGCGGCATCGCGGCCGCGCCGACGATCCTCGAGTACGCCGCACAGTGGGATCCCGACGTGATCGTGATGGGCACCGAGGGCCGCCGTGGGCCCAGCCACCTGCTGCTCGGCAGCGTCGCCGAGGAGGTGGTGAGCCACGCCGGCTGTGCCGTCCTGACGGTGCGCGGCGGCGACGATGGGACGCCCCTGGAGTCGTTCGACCGTATTCTGGCGCCCGTCGACTTCTCGGACCACTCGCGCGCTGCGCTGAGAACGGCGCGCGAGCTGGCCGAGCGCTACGGTGCGCGGGTGCAGGCCCTGCACGTGGTCGAGGACGTGGTCTACCCGGCGTACTTCGGTCAGAACATCGACCTCTCCGAGGAGCTCGCGGTCCGGGCCGGCGTGGCGCTCGACGAGCTGGTGAAGAGCACTCCAGGCCCGGGGCAGGTGGAGCAGCATGTCGTCGTCGGCCAGCGGGCGGCGCCGGAGATCGCCAAGTTCGCGCGCCGGCAGGAGTGTGACCTGGTGGTCCAGGCCAGCCATGGGCTGGGGGGCGTCGAGGAGTTCCTCTTCGGCACCACCGCCAAGCGCCTCGTGCAGCTCTGCCCGGTGCCACTACTGACGCTGAAGGCGTTCGGCAAGGGCCTGCTGAGCGAGAACGAATGAACAGGTCGGCGATGAGTGGGCGGCGAGGCGTCAGGGGCACGACCGGATGGCCGTGCCCCTTGAGCGCATGTCGCGTCTCCTTCCTGCGGCCGGATCAGACGAAGGGCGTTTCCTCTTCCGCGTGCTCTTCCTTGAAGTCGCCTGCCTGGAGCGGCTTCACCTCGCCCAGCATCGGGAAGACGATCAGGAACAGGCCGGTGATCAGGTAGCCGATCACCACCGGCGAGAAGCCGGGGGCGTGCAGACTGGCGGAGTGCAGGATGCCGACGCTCGACATCGCCGCGGCGGCGATGCTGAAGTAGCCGGCCTGCTTGAACTTGCCGTCGATGATCAGGGCGGTGAAGGCGCCCCAGATCATGCCGGTGATGATCGAGCCCTGGGAGAGCAGCTGGTGGCCCAGCACGGGTGCCCCCTGCTGCTCCATCTGGGCGACGAATTCGGGGGTGTTGACCGCCGCCGGCAGCTTCTCGGCGCCAAAGCCGCCGAGGGCCTGCAGCATGTTGCCCCATTTGACCATCAGCAATCCCGAGACGTGCGGCATCATCGCCACCGCGATGGCCATGATGTGCGCGCGCGGCACGGCGGCAGCGCTCTCGGAGATCAGCGTCATCGCGATGTAGACCAGGATCGGGGCGGTCGCCGCCAGCGGCACCAGGTTGGCCAGGAAGGCGAGCAGCCCGAACATCGAGGCCAGCGTCAGCACGATGCCGACGCCCACCGTGTAGCCGGCCCGCGCGTGGATCCGCTTGTAGCCGGGGTGGCCGATGTAGACGGTGGTGGGGAACGGCGAGCCGAAGACGGCGGCCAGCATGGTGCCGGCGCCGTCGAACGCCATGCACGTGCCGACCGGGTACTTGTCACCCTTGGCCTCGGCGGACTCGACGTTGTTCATGGTCTCGATGAAGTTGTAGATCTGCACCGGGATCAGGACCAGGAACAGCTCCGAGTTGGCGAACAGGTGCTTGACGCCGGCGATCATGTCGCCGATGTAGGGCAGCGGGAAGTAGAAGGCGACGCCCTCGGTGCTGATCTTCGACGTCCCCATTGCCAGGGCGACGATGGTGCCGAAGAGCAGCGCCATCAGGCCCGCCGGTACGTTGAAGGGCAGTCGGAAGCGCCCGACCAGGCCCCACAGGATGAAGGTCAGAGAGACGAAGCCGACGATCGGTGCCTCGAAGACCAGCGAGATGGCGGTGACGCCGATGAAGACCAGGGCGATGCCGCACAGGGTGCCGAGCATGCCGGCGCGGGGGGTGACCTTCTTGATGAACGGGCCCACCAGAGCGCCCAGGCCGGCGACGATGCCGCCGATGATGCCGGCGCCGAGGCCGACCTGCCAGGCCAGCTCGGCGTCGTTGGTCGACCAGTAGATCGGTCCGATGACGCCGAACAGGTAGACGAACATCACTGGCGTCGAGATGCCGTAGGGCAGCGCGGTGACGTCGGTCCGCTGCTCCTTATAGGCCAGCTTGCGGGCCATCCAGCTGTAGAAGCAGACGCCGATCAGGATCGACACCGAGGCGCCCGGGATGATGCGGCCGAAGACGATCTCGTTCGGCATGTTGAAGACGAACTTGCAGATCCCGCTGATCACCAGCAGGTTCGTGAAGTTGTCCGTGAACAGCGCCCAGAAGGCGCTGTAGTCACTGCGGGCAAAGAGCGGGTAGTGGAACTCTTTGGTGGCTGCCTCTGCGCTCATGCATCGACCCCTTTCTCAAACGTCCTGCAACCCGCCTTCACCCCCTGCCGCGATCGCGGTTGGCCTTGCAGCCGGAATCGCGGGCACAGGCACTTTGGATGGCGCCCGGGCGACCGGATCTCGCCGGCCGGGGAGTCGTATCGAGCGCGAGCCGCTCCGCGGCCGCCTAACGGTCCGCTCGTCGCGGACGTGCTAAACGATTGCCGGGGAGCTTAGCACGCGGGTTAGAACCGCTCCCAGGAGCGGCTGGTGATGCTCGCCAGCATCAACCCGGTGACCAGGGACAGGGCGATCAGCAGCATGGTGAAGCCGGCCTGGATGCCGGAGAGGATGTCGTTGGCCAGCAGCGACGACAGGCTCTCGAAGCCCAACCCGCCGGGCACCAGCAGCAGCATGCCGGGCAGGATGGCCAGCGCCGACGGCTCGTTGCGCCAGCGGCCCAGCAGATGCCCCAGCATGCCCAGCAGCCAGGCGCCCAGAAGCACTCCCAGCTCCGGCCCGAAGGCGAGGGTGCCCAGCCGGCTGCTGGTGAAGGAGACGGTGGCCGCGAGCAGGATGAACGGCAGGTCTTTGGGCCGGGCGCGAAACAGCACGGTCATCGACAGGGCCGAGACGACCAGCGCCAGCGGCAACACCCAGAGGGGCAGCGTCTCGGGCCGGTCGAGGCCGGGGGGGGCGAGCCAGCTCGCCATCTTGCTGCCCAGGGCGACGCCAAAGCCTATCTGGAGAAAGGTCATCATGGCTCCACCCAGCCGCGAGGTGCCGCTGACCATGTGGCCGTGGGCCAGCTCGTTGACGGCGATGGTCAGGCTGAGGCCGGGGATCAGGATGATCAGGCCGGCCAAGGTCGGGATGAAGCCCACCATGGGCCCGAGGGCGATCTGCATCAGGGCGGTGATCAGCATCGCGGCGACACCCGCCGCGGCCGGCATCACCATGCCGAAGCGGGGCGCGCGCGCCGCCGCCTGGACCAACAGCCCGATCATCAGCCCGATGGCGCCGGCGGCTGCCGCCTCGTCCCGGCCGCCGTCGAAGAAGACCGCCGCCGCGGCCGAGGCCAGGCCGAAACCCGCCACCGTGGCCAGCGGCCCGTGAATCGGCCGCCGCCTGACCAGCGAGTCGAGCCGGCGACCGCCATCCTCGAGGGTCAGCCGGCGGGCGCAGACGTCACCGATCAGATGGTGGAGCTGCGACTGCTTCTCGAGGTTGACCCGCCCCGGATCGAGTCTCAACAGGGTCGTCTGCGCGGTTTCGGTCGGCCCGATCGAGGCGATGATCGAGGTCGGCGTGACCACGAACTGGCTCTCCATGCCCATGCGCTCGCTGATCTGTCGCAGCGCGACCTCGAGCCGGTGGGACGGCATGCCGTAGGTGTGCAGGGCGCGGGCCAGCTTCATCAGGAAGCCGGTGGCGCGGCCGATCGCGGCGGTGTCGGGAACGTCGGGCATGGTCAGAGGGGATTATCCTCCGTCGCACCCCCTTGGCGTCGGGCGCGGAGGCAGGCGGCTCGAGATGCCGCCGACACGGCTCAACCGGGGGCGTCGAGGTACGAGACGCCGGTCGTGCGCTCCGCCTGACCCACCAGGCGAGCGGCGATCTCGTTGGCCCGGTGGAAGAGCCGTTCCTCGTCGATCCCGATCAGCCGGCCGCCTTCCACCAGCACCCGGCCGGCGACGATGGTGTAGTCGGCACGGACGCCCGAGCCGCAGTAGAGGATCGCCGACGCCGGGTCGTGCATGGCGCCCGCGAAGTCCACCCGATCCAGCCGGAACACCGCCAGGTCGGCGGCCGCACCCGGCTCGAGACGACCGATCTCGGGCCTTCCCAGCAGCTTGGCGCCGCCTCGCGTCGCCATATGCAGGACCCGCTGCGCCGGCATGGCGCCGACGTTGGTGCCGACCCGATGGACCAGCAGCGCCAGCTGCATCTCGCGAGTCATGCTGGAGGCGTCGTTGCTGGCGCTGCCGTCCACCGCCAGGGCGACGTTCACTCCGGCCTCGAGCAGCTGGGGCACTTTGCAGATGCCCGAGCCGAGCCGCAGGTTCGAGGCCGGGCAGTGGGCGACGTGGGTGCCGGTGGCGGCCAGCCGGGCGATCTCGGCGTCGTCGAACCAGATGCCGTGGGCTTACCAGACGTCCTCGCCCAGCCAACCGGTCTCCGCCATGTAGGCCAGCGGCCGCATCCCGTGCTGCTCCAGGCAGTACTCCTCCTCGTCGTGGGTCTCGGCCAGGTGGGTGTGCAGCAGCACGCCGCGCTCGCGGGCCAGCTCGGCGGTCCGCACCAGGAGATCGCTGGTCACCGAGAACGGCGAGCACGGCGCCAGGGCCACGCGGCACATGGAGAACGGCTCCGGATCGTGGTACCTGTCGATCAC
>CALZJC010000135.1:8747-14722 GCA_945787525.1 Thermoanaerobaculia bacterium
CCCATCTCGGCGACGGTGTCGATGGCGACGTCGAGAAGCTCCGCCGGGGCCTGCCGGGGGAAGAGGTAGAAGTGGTCGGTGGTGGTGGTGCAGCCGGAGAGCAGCAGCTCGGCGATGCCCACCCGGGTGCTGACCTCGACGGCGTCCGGGGCCAGCCCGCGCCAGACCTCGTACAGGCCCAGCAGCCAGTCGAAGAGCTCGGCGTTCTGCACCCGCGGCAGGTTGCGGGTCAGGGTCTGGAACAGGTGGTGGTGCGTGTTGACGAAGCCGGGGTAGACCACCCGGTTGGAGCCGTCGATGACCCGGGTATCCGCTCCGGGTCTGGCCTTCAGGCCGATCTCCAGATCCGGGCCGATGGCGCTGACCCGTCCGTCCTCGATCAGCACGTCGACGTCGGTCAGCGGCGCTTCGCCGTCGACCATGGTGACCAGCGTGTGGATTTCCTTGATGAGCAGCCGCGGCGTCTGGCGCATGTCGTCTGACCTCCGGGAAGCTAGCTCGCCGCCCCCGGATCGAAACGGAACTCCTCGGGCACGGGGTTGGCGCCCTCCCAGGCGACGCGCCGAAAGTACTCGGGGTCGGTGTTGATCTCCGAGTTGATCAGCAGCACTTGCGAGTCCGGGCCGAGCGCCAGCTCCTTCCGCAGCGGCCTGCCCTCGGCATGCTCCATCAGGAACATGAGGGCCCCCAGGGTGACGGCGCCCGACTCGCCGGAGATCACCTTCGGGTCCCCGTCGAGCGGCACGCCATAGACCCGCATGCCCTTGGCGGCGACGTAGTCGGGCGAGGCGACAAAGGCATCGGCGCAGTCCCACAGCAGCCGCCAGGCGACGGGGCTCGGGTCGCCGCAGGCGAGGCCCGCCATGATCGTGTCCAGCTGGCCCGGGAAGTGGCGCGGCTCGCCGTCCCCGGAGCGCGCCGAGAGCAGCAGACAGGCCGCCTCGGTGGGCTCTACCACGACGCATACAGGTGCCTCGGCGCCCAGCAGGCGGTGATAGAAGGCGATACCCGAGGCCGCCAGAGCGCCGACCCCGGCCTGCACGAAAAGGTGGGTCGGTTTGACGAGCCCTTGCGCCGCCAGCTGTTCCTGGGCCTCGGAGAAGAGAGTCGTGTAGCCCTGCATGATCCAGATCGGGATCTCCTCGTAGCCCTCCCAGGACGTGTCGGAGATGACCTGCCAGCCGTTGCTCTCGGCGTCCAAGGTGACCTGTCGAACCGCATCGTCGTAGGTGCCGTCGACGACCTCGACCTCGGCCCCCTGGGCGGCGATGGCCCGGATCCGTGCCTCGGAGGTCTTGCTGTGCACGTAGATCACGGCCTGCTGCTTCAAGGCGCGGGCCGCCCAGGCGACGCCGCGGCCGTGATTGCCGTCGGTGGCGGTGGCAAAGGTGATCGACCCCAGCCGCTGGCGGACCTCGCTCGAGGTCAGCTCGGCGAAGCTCAGCTCGCGGTCCTCGGCGCCCAAACGCCGGCGCAGGTACCTGTAGATGGCGAACGAGCCGCCCAGGACCTTGAACGAGCCGAGATCGAGCCGCACCGCCTCGTCCTTGACCCAGATGCCGCCGACCCCGATCATCGCCGCCAGGCTCGCCAGCCCCTTGAGCGGGCTGGTGCGAAACCCGGGGATCTGGCCGTGAAATCGGCGCGGCTCGCGGAGCGCGCTCGCCGGCAGGATGCGGTCCAGGCTGGCGGTCGGGTCGCAGCTTGCGGCGCGCCGGTTGAGGCTCCACTGCAGTGGTCTTTCGGCGGCCGTGTCCTGTGGCATAAGCGTCTTATCGACAGGTATTTGGGAATCGGGACGAGAGTGGGTTCGAGGCCACTGTACCGGTCGCTATCGCCTGTTTCAAGGCTCCGTCCGGCGTGCTCGGCCGGGGACCACGGCGACCGCTCAGGCCCCCTCGGACCCGGCAGTCGGCCCGGATCCGTGGCATCTACACCTTCAAGGGCGAGGTCTGCGTGGCCGGCGACCGCATCCGCCGCACGGTGAGCTTCGAGATCGTCCCGTAGGAGGGTCGACTCGTAGTCCAGACGCTACGGCCGGCCTACTCCTCGAGGATCGCCAGGGCAGCTTCCAGGATCTCGGCCGGGTCGATGAAGCGGACCTCCTCCGGGATCTCCTCCATCAGGGCCCGCGCCCTGTCCTGCAGCTCCCGCGGCACCTCCAGGAGCAACGGCATCCGGAAGGCGCGGCAGATGTGGAAGATGTCCTGGTATTGGGTCTCGGCGTCCTCGGGGCCCCAGATCTTGTGCAGGTAGCCGATCAGCAGATCGAACCGGTTGTTCTCGTTGATGCGCCGCACGTACCTGCCGTGGTTGTCCAGGCCGTTCGAGATCGGAATGGTGTCGTAGCCGTGACAGATGAGGTACGTGAGTAGCCTCGAGTCCGTGCCTGCGAAGTAACCAACGCGTTTCCTCACGATGTCCTCCTGAGCTTCTCTCTATCTTAGAAGACGCTACACGACGCCCTGGTCGATCATCGCCTGTGCGACCTTGAGAAAGCCGGCGATGTTGGCGCCGACCACGTAGTTGCCGGGCGCGTCGTGCTCTGCGGCGGTTTCGTAGCAGTTCTTGTGGATGGCGACCATGATGCCCAGCAGCCGCTGGTCGAGCCGGTCACGCGTCCAGGCTGTATGTCCCGCGTTCTGGCCCATCTCCAGGCCGCTGACGGCGACGCCACCGGCGTTGGCCGCCTTGCCGGGTCCGTAGAGGATCTTCTCGGCCAGGAAGTGCTCGACGGCATCGGGGAGTGAGGGCATGTTGGCGCCCTCGGAGACGACGTAGACGCCGTTGGCGGTCAGCTGCTTCGCGTCCTCGAGGTCGATCTCGTTCTGGGTGGCGCTGGGGAAGGCGATTTGCGCTCCCGGCACCGCCCATGGACGCTTGCCCGCATGGTAGTCGCAGCCGAACTTCTCGGCGTACTCGCTGATGCGGCCGCGGCGCACGTTCTTGAGCTCCATCACCCAGGCCAGCTTGTCGCTGTCGATGCCATCCGGGTCGTGGATGAAGCCGCCGGAGTCGGACAGGGTGATCGCCCTGCCGCCGAGGCGGTTGACGTTCTCGACCGTGTACTGGGCCACGTTGCCCGAGCCCGAGACGAGACAGCTCTTGCCGCGCATGCCCTCGCCCCGCGTCTTGAGCATCTCCTCGGCGAAGTAGACCGCGCCGTAGCCTGTGGCCTCCGGGCGGATCAGACTGCCGCCCCACTGCAGCCCCTTGCCGGTGAGCACGCCCGAGAACTCGTTGGCCAGCTTCTTGTACTGGCCGAAGAGGAAGCCGATCTCGCGTGCGCCGACGCCGATGTCGCCGGCCGGCACGTCGGTGCGGTCGCCGATGTGACGGAACAGCTCCGACATGAACGCCTGGCAGAAGCGCATCACCTCGAGATCGCTTTTGCCCTTCGGGTCGAAGTCGGAGCCGCCCTTGCCGCCGCCCATGGGCAGAGTGGTCAGGGCGTTCTTGTAGACCTGCTCGAAGGCCAGGAACTTGAGCACTCCGAGGTTGACGCTGGGATGAAAGCGCAGGCCACCCTTGTAGGGACCGATGGCGCTCGACATCTCGATGCGAAAACCCCGGTGAACCTGCACCTCGCCGTCGTCATCGACCCAGGGGACGCGGAACATGATGACCCGCTCCGGCTCCACCATGCGACGCATGATGCCGACGTCCTTGAACTGTGGATAGCGATCCAGGATCGGCAGGATGGACTGCGCGACTTCGCCTACCGCCTGATGGAACTCCGTCTCCGTTGGGTTCCGGGCGATGACCTGCTCCATGAACGTACTTAGAGAATCCGTCATCACGACTCCTCCAACGCTGCGACTGTGCTGGTTTTGGGTTAGCCCCCGCTCGCCCTACCCGAGCAATCTACAAGAGTCCGGGGAAGCGGCACAACCGCGCCGTGGGGCGGTTTTGGTTGCCCGCCCGGTGAGGCTGGGTTAACCTCCCCCGCAGCGTCTTGTACTACCCACGGTACCCTGAAGGGCAGGAGACTGGCCGATGAAAGAGATCTCGTTCACCGTCAACGGTGAGGACAGAAAGATCGAGGCGCGCCCCGGCGAGAGCCTGCTGGAATCGCTGCGCACGCGCTGCGGCGTCTACTCCGCGAAGGACGGCTGCCAGCCGCAGGGTCAGTGCGGCTGCTGTGTCGTGCTGGTGGACGGCTCGCCCAAGATCTCGTGCGCGGTGCCGGTCGAGAAGGTCGACGGCAAGCGGGTCGAGTCCCTCGAGGGGCTTTCGGAAGAGGAGCGCAAGCTGATCGCCCGCAGCTTCGTCGCCGTCGCCGGGCTGCAGTGCGGCTACTGCATCCCGGGCTTCGCCATGCGAGCCAAGGCGCTGCTGGACAACAACCCCGAGGCCACCCGCGAGCAGATCGCCAACGGTCTGGCCGGGCACCTGTGCCGCTGCACCGGCTACGTCAAGATCCTCGACGCCATCGAGATGATGGCCCGCGCCCGTCGCGGCGAGGAGTTTCCGACGCCCTGCGAGGACGGCCGCGTCGGTAGCTCCTACGCCCGCTACACCGGCGAGGAGCTCACCCTGGGCGACCGGCCGTATGTCGACGACATCGAGCTCGAGGGCATGCTGCACGGGGCGGTCGTGCTGTCGCCGCACGCCCGCGCCCGCGTGCTGTCGATCGACACCGGCAAAGCGCTGGCTCTACCCGGCGTCGAGGCCGTCGCCACCGCCGACGACGTTCCCGGCGAGCGCTGGTATGGCCTGGTTTACGACGACTGGCCCGGCTTCGTGGCGGTGGGCGAGGAGGTGCGCTGCGTCGGCGACGTGCTGGCGGCGGTCGCCGCCGTCGACGAGGCGACCGCACGCCAGGCTGCGGCGCTGGTCGACGTCGAGTACGAGCCGCTCGTGCCGGTGCTCGATCCGGAGGCGGCGCTGGCCGAGGGCGCTCCCCAGGTCAACCCCCGTCACGCCAACGAGCTGTCTCGCACCCAGGTGTCGCGCGGCGACGCCGAGAAGGCGCTCGCCGAGAGCGCCCACGTGGTGAGCGGCACCTGGTACACCCAGCGCATCGAGCATCTCTACCTCGAGCCCGAGAGCGCCGTCGCCGCGCCGCTGCCGGATGGACGGCTGCACCTCTACACCCAGGGGCAGGGAGTCTTCGACGACCGCCGCCAGGTGGCCCTGTTTCTCGGCGAGCCGGAGGAGCGGATCTTCGTCGAGCTGGTGCCCAACGGCGGCGCCTTCGGCGGCAAGGAGGACATGTCGGTCCAGGCTCAGACGGCGCTCCTGGCCAGGATGACCGGCCGGCCGGTGAAGCTGACCCTGGATCGCGAGGAGTCGATCCGGCTGCACCCCAAGCGCCATCCGATCAAGATGACCTACACGGTGGGTTGCGACGAGCGGGGCCATCTGACGGCGGTCCGGGCGCGTCTGATCGGTGACTCGGGCGCCTACGGGTCGGTCGGGTCGAAGGTGCTGGAGCGCGCCGCCGGCCACGCCTGCGGCCCCTACAAGGTGGCCAACGTCGACGTCGAGTCGCGCGGCGCCTACACCAACAACCCGCCGTCCGGCGCCATGCGCGGTTTCGGCGCCAACCAGGCCCACTTCGGTATGGAAGGAGCGCTGGACCTGCTGGCCGAGAAGGCCGGCATCGATGGCTGGGAGATCCGCTGGCGCAACGCGCTGGCGGTGGGTGACACGTTTTCAACCGGCCAGGTGTTCGAGAAATCCGTCGGTCTCAAGCAGACGCTGCAGGCGGTCAAGGAGGCGTACTACTCGGCCCGACAGGCCGGCAGGGCGGTGGGCATCGCCTGCGGCATCAAGAACTCGGGCATCGGCAACGGCGCCCTCGAGTTCGGCCGGGCTCGTCTGGTGGTGGAGGAAGACGGCACGGTCTCGGTGTACAACGGCTACACCGAGATGGGGCAGGGGCTGCTGACCATCCTGATCCAGTGCTGTGTGGAGGTCACCGGGATGGCGCCGACGGTGTTCAAGCCCAAGGTCGACTCCACCTTCGAGGT
>CALZJC010000136.1 GCA_945787525.1 Thermoanaerobaculia bacterium
GGGCAACTCGCTCCGCGAGATCAACGACGAAACAGTGGTTACCGCCGGACTCTCCCGCAGGCTCATCGAGACCCGGGAGTTCCGCCAGCGGGTGGCCGAGGCGATCGCCTCGGGTGTGCTGGACTACTTCGGTTTCGACAGCGAGCCGGGCGAGCTGATTGCCGCCGCCGGCGGCTGACCGCCGAGGTGAGCAGTGAACCGCGCCGTCCTCCTCATTCCGGGCGTCCTGCCGCCGCCTCAGTCGATCTGTCTGCGGGCGCCCTGCCGTCTGACGCGATCGCAGCCATGCCTGCCGTGCTTCCGCGGCCTGGTCTCGTCGTGCCTCCTGTGTCCGTCGAAGTCGCCGAGATAGGGCCGGTCCCGCTCCTCGCCGCGGTCGTCGCGATCTTCGCCATAGGGCCTGGGGCGTTGATGACGGTGACGCGCTTCGAGTGGAGGACGGGGGCTACCGAACATCGGGTTTGCGCTCATCGCCTGCGCTCCTATGGAACGAGTCATGGGACGAGAACGAGAATCCGCGCCACTTGCCTGAACTCTGTACAATTCTCCGCGCGGAGAATCTTTTCTCGCGATGACAACGGTGTCAACGTTTTTTTTCGTGGCTAGCGCCGCTTCGGCGGGAACTTTCCCAACCGTGGGGAGTCTCAGAGACTGTGGGCCGGACGATCGTTCGCCCACGGTGGCCGGAGCGGGAGAGAATGTCGATTGCCTTGGCCGAAGCCGCACCAGGAACCCGGGGCCGCGATCTGGCCCTGCGCCATCGCTACGGCGAGCCCGACGCTTTCGAGGAGGTCTACCGGCGCTTTGCCCCGATGGTCTTCGGCTTGGCCCTGAGGATGAGCGGCGATCGCGAAGAGGCGGCCGACCTGACCCAGGAGGTCTTTCTTCGCGTCTACCGCCACCTCGGCCGCTTTCGCGGCCGGTCCAGCCTCAAGACCTGGATCTACAGAATCACCGTCAACTGTTGCCGAAGCAAGCTGCGCAAGCGTTCTCGACGGCGGCTCGAGCGCCCGCTGGAGCATGTCGAGGAGTTGGCCGATGAGCGCACCGGTCCGGAGCAGCGGGCCCTGGGCCGCGACCTGGGGCGGCGGCTGGCAGCCGCCCTCGCCGAGCTGCCGGTAGCCTTCCGCGAGGCGGTCGTGCTGCGTGACGTGCAGGGTCTTTCGTACGTCGAGATCGGCGACGTTCTCGGCCTCAGGATCGGCACGGTGCGCTCTCGCATCGCCCGCGGCCGAGAGCGCTTGCGCGGTCTACTGGAGGAACGCGAATGAGCGGCCACGCGACGGCCGAGAGCCTGTCCCTGTACCTGGATGCGGCCCTGCCGGCGGTCCAGCGCCGGCAGGTTGCCGACCACCTCGATGCCTGCCCGGACTGCCGTCAGCGCCTCGACGGGCTGCGCCGGGTCGTTGCCGGTCTCGGCCGGCTGCCGACGGCGGCGCCGCCCGAAGATCTGGCGGCTCGCGTCGGGCGCCAGATCGATCTGCGCGGGCGCCGGCGGCGCTGGGGCCGGCTGCTCGCCGGTGGCATGCCGAGGCCGCTCGTGGGCGCGCCGCCGATGCACATCCTCGCCCTGGTTCTGGCGCTCGGCGCGATCATCTACCTCTTCGCCCAAGGAGTCGAGAGGCACCGGCAACGGCCCACCCGGATCGTCTTGCCGGGGACCCAGACGGTGATCGTCGGCCAACCGGCGGCCTTGTCGATGGCGCGCGAGGCCGGCGGGACTGTCTATCTGCTCGGCGGGCGATTCCATCGGGCGGACGGTGTCTGGATCGAGGAGGGGCTGACCGAGCGGCCGCCGGACGGTCGCGTGGTCGTGGATCCGGAGAGCGCGGCGGCGATCGCGGTTCCGGAAGTCGCCGAGCTGGTCGCGCTCGGTGCGCCGCTGCGCCTGAAGGTGGGCGAGGAGGTAGTGGAGATCGCCTTCGAGCGCAGCGGCCCGACCGGCGATTAGTGGCCCGTTTGAACTGATCCCATCCACCAATTCCGGCCCCAGCCTGAGCGTCCAACCGGCTCCAGGCTGGCCGCCGGGCAGCTGCACCTTGTCGCCCACCTGGCGGCCCAGCAGGATGCGGCCGAGATCGGACTCGTAGGAGATGACCAGGCGCTCGGGATCGCTCTCCCAGGGCCCCAGGATGGTCAGGGAACGTCTGCCGCTGGCGCCCTCGAACTCCGCCCGGCAGCCGAGCCGCACGGTGAGCGGATCCTCTCCGGGAGGGTCGATCGGTCGTGCCCGGGTCAGGTCTCTCTGTAGCGACTCGGCCCGCGCGGTCAGGTACTCGTGGCGCTGACGGGCCGCCTTGTACTCGAAGTTCTCGCGCAGGTCGCCCATCTCACGGGCGGTCTCGATCGCCCGGCGGTTGGTCGGGATCTCCTCTTCCAGCAGCCGTTTGAGCTCTTGCCGCTTGGCCTTGATCGAGTCGCTCAGGGCGTACAGGGCGCCAGCGACACGTTCGCGCAGGGCAGGGAAGCGCAGCTTGAGGGCGTCGCTCAGGGCGGTGCGCACCGACCGGTCCAGCGGAGCCCGATCGACCGCCCTGGCCGCCCGTGCGGCGAGGTCGTCCCCCAGGGTGGCGATCAGATTGGGGAAGGGGCCGCCGGCCTCGAACAGGCGGTTCAGCCGCGGCCGCAGCGGGGCAAAAGGCGGGTAGCGGTCGGCCACCAGCAGGTGCTGCATGAGCTTCAGCGCCTGCCGCGGCCGCAGCTCGAGCTCGTCGCTGGCGCGCTCGCCAAGCCAGACGAGTGCCGCCGGTAGCTTGCGCGGCTCGTTGAGGATGCGATCCACAATGGCGGCGTGCAGATCGGGATCCTCGGCGACGATCCCGGCGGCGAGAAGGCCGAGAACCCGCGGGTCCTGTTCGCGTGTCATGAGCTCGCCGTAGAGCTCGACCCAGTCGTCGCGCAGCTCCCGCAGCAGTCCGACCGCCGCGGACCGCAGATTGCGATCGGCGATCTGGATGACCAGCTCCGCCGGCCTTTCGGCGGCGGCGAGCAGTGCCCGGGGCGACCAGTTGGCGTCAGCGGGTGCCGCTCCGAGCCGTTCCAGCTCGCCCCATATCGCCATCGCCCGCTCCGGATGCTCCGTCGCCGCGCCTTCCGCCTGGGCGACCAGATCGGCCTCCATCATGCGGCGCAGCTCCGTGTCGCGGCCGGCGTTCTTGCGGTACAGCGCCAGCTGATCGGCGCTCTTGGCCTCGCGAAATCGCCTTTCGGCTTCGGCCAGTACGACGTTGGCGGACGAGGCCCAGCCGTAGCGCTGCCGCGAGCCCTTGCCGCTCGCCAGGAGCTGTGGGTGGCGCCGGGCCGCCGTCCACCAGGAGGTCCACTCCTTCTCGCCGACGAGGTCGCCCAGGACGTCCCTCACCTCGCCGGCATTCAGCGGCCGGTCATAGCTGGTCAGAACCAACCGGAGCAGTTCCGCCGGGTCGCTCTCTTTGAGCTCTTCGAGGGCCTCGGGCGCCATCATCCGGCGGTGGATGACGTGCCCTTCCGGCACCGGTTCGAGCACCTTGGCGGCGCCGCCAAAGCCTATGGTCAGCCCCTTCGTCTTGTCGAAATCGACCCGAAACGACCCGAGGGCCATATTGATCTCCGCCACGCGACCGGCGCCGTGGCCCTCCATCCAGACCACGCTGCCGACCTCGTAGTCCAGCAGCGAGCGTAGCTTGTCGACCTTCTTCCAGATCTTGTCGAGGTTGGTCACCGCCCGGAACAGGCCGACGTGCTCCGCCAGGGCCGAATAGTTGGGCGACTCGCTGTACAGCTGCTCGAGCGTGCGCACGATCTCCGGGTGGATGCGCTCCTCCTCCTCCAGCCAGAGCGGCGCCACCTGTCGCAGCAGTGCAAGCCGGCCCTCCCAGCCGCCTTCCGCCACCAGGTGCTCGTCGACCAGCTCGAGCAGCGGTGCCAGCCGCTCGCCCTCGCCGTCGGCGGCCAGGGCGCGGGCCAGCTCGACAAAGAACGGTATCTCGTCGGGCGCCGAGTCGAGCCGGCTCAGCCACTGGTCCTCGACCTCGTCGAACTGGCCGGCGGCGATGGCGTTCAGGATGCTGGCGATGCTGTCCATCACGGAGGCGAATTCTACCGCCTCGGCCGCCTGTGGAGGCGACCCGAGGTTTCGAAGAGAGCTGTCGGCCGTTGGGCGTGGGATCGGCGATGTCCCCGGAGGTAGGATGCTCCCGGCCCCCGTTGCCGCGGTCGCGGACGGGAACGAGCAGACGGAGCACCGGTGAGTGAGATCGAGCAGCAGCTGGCGGCGGCTGACGAGGCGACGCTGCTCGAGCTCGTGCGCGCCGAGCTCGGCGCCCTCGACGGTGCCCTGATGCGCCGGCTCCTGCGTCACCCGTTCCTCAGCACCGAGGTCATCAAAGTGCTGCTGGAGGACCGGGACGTGGTCGGCTCGTACGAGGTGCGACGGGAGCTGGCGGGCCATCCCAAGACGCCGGATGCGCCAGCCATGCGGCTCGTCGCCACGCTCTACTGGCGCGATCTGGCCAGGCTGAGCGCCGAGTCACGGATCCGGCCGACCGTGCGGCGTGCCGCCGAGCGCCGACTGGCCGACCGGCTGCCGGGCCTGGCAGCCGGTGAGAAAGTGGCCATCGCGCGGCGCTGCGGGCCCGGCCTGGTGGCCCGGATCGGCCAGGATCCCAACCCGCGGGTGATCGTGGCGCTGCTCGAGAACCCGCGTCTGACGGAGGGCGTGCTGCTCCAGCTCGTCAGCCGCGACTCGGCCCGACCGGAGTTGCTCGCCCTGGTGGCCCGAGACCGGCGCTGGGGGGTTCGCTACCGCCTGCGAGTGCCGATCTGCCGCAATCCGAACACGCCGGTGGCAACGGCCCTGACATTGCTTCCCGCCCTGCGCAAGCTCGACCTCAGGGCGGTGGCCGACGATCCGCGGCTGGCCAGAGCCGTCCGCCAGCGCGCCAACCTGCTTCTCGGCCGACTTGGCTAGGGCCAGATGCAGTAGAGTAGCTGGCGATCCGCCGCCTTCCGCCGGCACCCCCAGCCGCGACAGTGCCCGGCGGCGTTTTGTCTGGCATGCCCGGAGCCGAGAAGAACCAGAACCGTCAGCCCCCGTGGGACGCCGGCGCCGATGCCGAACCGGTCCCGTTCGGCGGCTGGCTGCGGCGCCAGCGTGAGCTGCGCCAGGTAAGTCTGCGCGAGATCGCCGACGTCACGAAGATCAGCATCCGCTATCTCGAGGCGCTCGAGGAGGATCGCTTCGACGTGCTGCCGGCGCCGGTCTTCGCCAAGGGGTTCCTGCGCGAGTATGCGCGCTATGTCGGGCTCGACCCCGACGAGGTGGTCAACACCTATCTCAACGCGCAGAGCGACGCGCAACCCGAAGAGGATGCGGAGCGGTGGGCGACGCAGAGCAAGAAACTCTCGCTGGAGTGGACGTCCGGCCTGCTGCTGGCACTGGCGGTGGCGGTGGTCCTGGCGCTGGTTGCGCTCGTGGCGTTCTACGCCGAGCGCTCGCGAGAAGCGCCGCCGACGGTACCCCCCGCCATCGCCGTCGCGCCGCCGCGGGAGGTCGTACCGGAGCCGCTCGTGCCCCAGGCCGTGGCGGTCGAGGCGCCGCTGGTGGTCACGATGGACTTCGCCGAAGACTGCTGGGTCGAGGCCACCGTGGACGGCCAGAGACGGCTGAGCGAGTTGCACGTGCAGGGCGAGTCCCTGATGCTGGAAGCCGACGAGCTGGTGCTGCTGACCCTGGGCAACGCATTCGCCGTCCGCATCGAAGTCAACGGCCTGCAGTACGAGATGGAGGCCGGCTCGGGACGGATCGCCCGCGACATCCGGATCGATCTGGAGACGGCGCGGCAGCTGGCCGGAATCGCCGATGACGGCTGAGGCGCGGGGCTCGCTCGCGCAAGAGGTTCGGAGCGGAGAGAACCGGGAGCTGCGCCTGCTCGCGGCGCGCGGCCTGGTACCGGTGCCTCTCGAAGAGCTGGTCACCCTGCAGGTCTATCTGGCCGGCCTCGACGAGCCGGAGATCTCGCCCGTTGCCGCCGACTCCGTACGCCAGCTGGAGCCACAGGCTGCGGCCGGGGTGATTGCGGACGCGCCTGACGAGGTAGTGACTTTTCTGGCGCGCAATCACCCGCATCCCAGCGTCGTACAGAAGGTGCTGCAGCGCCGCGACGTGTCGCGCGATCTGCTGTGCGAGCTGGCGCCTGACCTCGACGAGGAGTTGCAGGAGATCCTGCTGTTGCGTCAGGACGCCATCGTCGAGTGCCCCGAGATTCTCGACGCCCTGGAGACCAACCGTCAGCTGAGCTCCTTCGCTGTGCGGCGGATCCAGGAGTATCGCCAGCATCTGGTGCCTGCCGCCCGCCTGCGACAAGGGCGTGCGGCGCCGGAGAAGCCGCTCGCCGGAGCGCTGCCCGGCAGCGAGGTCGAGGGCGCGGCGTCCGGCGCTCTTGGCGGCCTGTCGGAAGAGGCCGCTCCGGAGACCGGCGATCTGGCGGGTGCCGGTCTGGATGGGGCCGAGCTCGACGAGACCGAGCTGGCCGAGATGGCCAATGGGTTGATGCACCCCGAGGGCTTCAGCGAGGTGAATATCCGCAACCTGCCGGTGCCGGTACGAATGCAGCTCAGCCGGGGGGCGCCGCGCAACTTGCGCCAGGTACTGATTCGCGACAGCAATCCCGCGGTGGCGCTGTCGGTGCTGAACAACAACGCGATCACCGAGAGCGAGTTGGAACAGATCGCCTCCAACCGCTCCGTGCTCGAGGATGTGCTGGAAGACATCTGCCGCAAACCGCGCTGGATGCGCAAGTACCGCATCGTTCGCGCGCTGGTCGCCAATCCCCGCACCCCCGTCGGTGTGGCGGTTCGCCTGACCGGGCAGCTCTCGGTGCGCGATCTGCGCTCGCTGTCCCGCGATCGCAATATCCCCGAGGCGGTGCGGGCGACCGCGCTGCGGTTGTATAGAATCAAGCTCAAGTAACCGAGTGGGACCTGACCGTGGCGAAGAACTACTACGACATCCTGGGTCTGCCACGCAACGCGACGACCCGGCAGGTGCAAGATCGTTTCCGCACCCTCGCCCGTGAGCTGCATCCGGATCGGTTTCGCGGTGAGGAGAAGCCGGAGGCCGAGGCGCGGTTCCAGGAGATCACCCAGGCGTTCAACATGCTCCACGATCCCGGCCGGCGCCGCGAGCACGACCTCGATCTGGCCCGGCCGGACGGCTCCAAGGAAGACACGTCGGAGGCCGCGCGGGTCTATCTGCAGCGCGGCATCAAGGCGTTCCGCGAGAAGCAGTACCCGCAGGCGGCCGAGAACTTCGATCGTGCGACCCGGGAGAACCCGGAGAGCGCTCAGTCCTGGCACTATCTGGCGCTGGCCTGTCGCGGCAAGAGGCAGTGGTTGCCGCGCGCCCGCGAGGCGATACTCAAGGCTTGCGACATCGACCCGATGAACGCCGTCTACCTCAGGCTGGCCGGCGAGATCTTCGCCGACAGCGGCATGAACCGACGGGCACAGATCTTCTACCAGAAGGCGCTCACCTGGGGTGGCGACGATCCGGCGATCCGGTCTGCGCTCGATCAGCTGCAGCGCTCGAGCGGCGACGGCACGAGTCTGCAGAGTAGCGGAAGCTGAAGATGCGATTTCGCGCTTGCGGCCTGTCCGACGTAGGCCGGTCCCGGAACCACAACGAGGACCACTTCGAGATCGTCGGCGACGGTCGGCTGTGTGTCGTGGCCGACGGCATGGGCGGCCACGGTCACGGTGACCTGGCGTCGCGGATCGCCGTCGAGGCGATTCTGGAACACGTCGGCAATGCCTGCGGGCTGACCGACGCGGCAGATCCGGCCGTACGGTTGGGGATGCTCGAGGCGGCGATCAACAATGCCCATCGCAAGCTCCTCGAGCGGGTTGCCGCCGACGAGGAGTTGCTCGGCATGGGCACCACCGCGGTGGTGATCCTGGCGGAGGAGGGTAGCGCCGTGGTGGCCCACGTCGGTGACAGCCGGGCCTACCGCCTGCGCCAGGGCGTTCTCGAACAGCTCACCGAAGACCACAGCTGGGTCAACGAGCAGGTGCTGGCCGGTTTCCTGTCGGCAGAACAGGCGCGCGCGCATCCACTGAAGAACGTCGTGACGCGGGCGCTCGGCGGGGAGTCCGGGATCCAGGTCGACGTGGAGGCGATCGAGGTGCAGCCCGAGGACCTGTACCTGCTCTGTTCCGACGGCCTCACCACCATGCTGCGCGACGAACAGATCAGCGAGCACCTGCGGCTGGTGGGAGAGAGGTCCGTCGAAGAGGTTTGCAGCCGGTTGGTGGGTGACGCCAACGAGCTCGGCGGCCTGGACAACATCACCGTCGTCCTGCTCGCCGTGGAAGAGTGAGGATCGCGGTCCTGGGCGCCGGCCCCGGGGGCGCCGCCGCGGCCCTGGCCCTGGCTCGCGGCGGGGCCGATGTCACCGTGCATCTGCCGGCGGTGCGGACGGAGAAGCCCTGTGGCGGTGCGCTTCCGGCCTATCTGCTCGATGGGCTGGCCGAACCGGCGCTGGCGGCGGCACCGTCCGTAAAGGTGGAGACGGCGATCCTCGAGAACGCCGCCTCGAGCCGTCTCGAGGTACCGCTCGACGGGCTGCGCATCTATCGCCGGCGCGAGCTCGACGCGGGCCTGCTGGCCGCCGCCGTTACCGCCGGGGCTCGACTCAGCGAGGGCAGGGTACGGCGGCTGGAGCTGGCCGACCGCGTCACCCTGCGCGGCGCCGACGACGAGCCCAAGCGCTACGAGTGGCTGGTGGCCGCCGACGGTGCCCTGAGCCGCAGCCGTCGGCGGCTGGGGCTCGAGCCGGCCGCCGCCAGCGTCGGGCTGGGCGCGTCGGTCACCCTCCCGGCAGGCGCCGCCGCGGCCGCCCTGGTGCTCGGCTTTCCCGACCTCGGCGACGCCTACCTGTGGATCTTCCCCCGCCCGGGCGGTGTCTCGGTGGGCATCGCCTACAGCGCCGAGCTGCTGTCTCACGGCGCGGCGCGTGCCTGCCTGGAGTCGTTTCTGGGCCGGCATCTACCGGCGGCTGCCGGCGGGCCGCGGTATCGCTATCCGATCCCGGTCTTTGGGCGGCAGACCCTGCCTGCTCTGCGGCTCGCGGCGGCGCGGCGGGTGCTCCTGGTGGGCGACGCGGCGGGCCTGGCCGATCCGCTGACTCGCGAGGGCATCCGGCCGGCGGTGCGGGCCGGGCGGTGGGCGGCGGAGAGCCTTCTCGCCGGCCGGCCCGACGATTACCCGCACCGCGTCGCGGACGGTCTGGCCGCCGACATGGCCCGCGCCGAACGCGCCTGCCGCCTGTTCTATGAGGACCGTATAGGCCAGTGGATGGTGCCGGTCTGCCGCGCCCTGCCGGGCGTCCGCCGGGTGCTCGGCGATCTGCTCACCTGCCGGCAGCCCTATCGCGGGCTGCGACGCAGGCTGCTGGCCGGCGCGCTACGCGGCCAATGAGCGGCGCCTAGCTAGCCGCCGAACAGATAGCCGTCCCGCGCCCGCACCCGCAGCTTCGGGTTCGTGGTCCGGACGGTGACCTGGCGGTAGCCGCTGTCGCCGGCCCGGTACTCGGCCGAGTAGCTCAACAGGTAGTAGCCGCCGTTGTCCTCGACGATCTCTTTGAGCGGCGCCGCGAAGCTGGCAAAGGTCTGGTAGTGGCGGCCGCCGGTGTCGGAGGCCAGCTGGCTCAGCGATTGACCCAGCGCCTCGACCACCGGGTCGCGGTCAAAGGAGTTGCCGGCCAGGGCGATCGGATAGACCGCCACGTTGGCGTCGTTGAGGGCCCGCTCGGTGCGGGGGTAGAACCGCTGATCGGGCTTCCAGCCGAACCGGTCTACGTCGCCGAAGCCGATGCCGAAGAACACCAGGTTCTTGCGGCCCTTGGTGTTGGCCGCGGCGTCAGCGAGCACTCTGAGGCCGTCCTGAATGCGCGCCGTCTGTTTGCGCAGCTCCTTGCCTTGGGCCAGGTAACGGGTCAGCGAGGGCTCGTCGCCGAGCTGGGCGGCGGCCGACCAGGTGGCACCCGGGTCCTCCGCCCTGGCGACCGAGTCCAGGGCGGCGAGGAGCAGCTCGCGGTCGCGGGTGAAGTCCTGGTGGATCCTCAGCTTGGCGTAGTAGCTCGCCACCGCGACCCAGTCGCGCTCGGCGAGGGAGCTCTCCACCCAGTGCCGCGACTGCGCCGTGGCATCGCGCTGCTGGCGCAGGAGCCTCGGCGCCTCGCGACGCAGATCGTGGAAGAGGAGGATGAAGAAGCGGTCGGTGGGCGGTGCCTCGGTCGGTGCCAGCCGCGCGGCCAGTGCCGGCGAGTCGCGCAGCCGCTGGCTGCCGTAGAACGTGGCCGAGCCGACATCGACCGGCTGGCCCTTCTCCTCGACGATGAAATCGTCCGCGTCGAGGCCGACGACGAGGTTGCCGTCGGCGTCGGTGACGAGCACGTCGAGCAGCACTTCGGTGATCTGGATTCTCTCGCCGAAGCGGCCGGCGGGCTCCTCCTGGGCGGCGGCGGGCATAGCTGCCGCCAGCAGGGCGAGCGCCAGGGTCGTGGTGGTCATGGTGGTCAGCGCAGGCGATCGGGTCATGGCGGGCTCCTCTCTGGCGGGCTCGGGGTC
>CALZJC010000137.1 GCA_945787525.1 Thermoanaerobaculia bacterium
CCGGCCGACATACGGGTTCTCGAGCGGGGCCCGGCGCGGGTCGCCCTCGAGGTCGTTCGCCGCCACCACCGCGCGACAAGCCTCCAGAGGGTGCTGCTCTCCGCCGGCGAAGCGGGCGACCGGCTGGAGTGCGCGATGGAGATCGACTGGCACGAACGCGGCCGACTGCTCAAGGCGGTCTTTCCCCTCAGCGCGAGCAACCCGCGGGCCACCTTCGATCTCGGCCTCGGCGCGGTCGAGCGCGGCAACGCTCGGCCCACGAGCTACGAAGTCCCGGCCCAGCAGTGGGCCGATCTCACCGACCGCTCCGACGAGTACGGCGTCGCGATCCTCAGCGACTCGCGCTACGGCTGGAACAAGCCCGACGACAACACCCTGCGTCTGAGCCTGCTGCGCTCGCCCTGGACCTGGCGCAAGTTCAGCCACCAGGCCACCCAGGACCACGGCCGCCATCGCACTACCTGGGCCCTGGCCGGCCACGCTGGCTCATGGGCCGAGTCCGATACGACCTGGCAGGCGGCGCGGCTCAACCAGCCGCTGCTGGCCTTTGCCGTCGAGCCCGGACCCGGGCCTCTGGGTAGCGGCTTCTCGCTTCTCACGGTGAGCGACCCGGCGGTGGCGGTGCGGGCGCTCAAGCGGGCCGAGGACGGCGATGGCTGGGTCCTGCGGCTGCAAGAGCTGCGCGGCCGGGCCAGCGAGGTCGCCGTCGAGTGCGTTGCGCCAGTCACCTCGGTCACCGAGGTCGACGGCATGGAAGAGCCCCTGGAGCGGCAGCGCCTGGGGGGCTCGTTACACCTCTCTTTCAGCCGCTTTCAGCCGCGCAGCCTGATTCTCGGCCTGGAGCCGCCGATGCACCGCTTGGAGCCGACCCGGAGCCAGCCGCTGCCGCTGCCGGATCTCGAGGCGGCCGCCAGCCGCCAGGGGCGGCCGGTACGGTTCGACGACGAGGGGCGCAGCTTCCCGGCGGAGCTGATGCCGCGCCGGCTCGACCTCGGCGGCGTCGAGCTCGAGCTGGCCGCCGGCGGCGCCGCCTGTCGCTGTTCCGGACAGCAACTGAGCCTGCCTGAGGGCGAGTGGGAACGGCTGTGGATGGTTGCCTGCTCGCTGGGAGGCGACCGCACGGCTCGATTCGAGATCGACGGTCGCGAGCTGGAGCTGACGGTGGGCGACTGGCGTGAGTCACTGGGCTACTGGCGCAGACGCCGATGGGGCAAGATCCTGCCGGGCCGCATCCGGCGTCACGCGGTGGCGTTCTACGCCAGCCACGGGCACGACGCTCAGGGTGCCGACGAGCCCTACGAGTTCCGCTACCTCTTCCGCTACTCGCTGCCGCTGGCGGCAGGCGCCCGCGAGCTGCGGCTGCCTGACGAGCCGAGGATCCGGCTGTTTGCCATGACCGTGGCGAGCGGTGGACCGGGCGCGGCGGATCCGGCGGCGCCGATCTACGGCTAGCCTGCCCTTCTCACCGGCTCGCTTGGCGAGCGGCCGTAGCTGTCTGGAAATGTGGGACTTGCCGACCGAGGGCACCACAGGCTAGCCCCCGGGACACCGCGCACGACCGTCACGAAGCCTCACCTCTGCGCGTCTTCGGACCCACCTCGGCTGGTCTCTTGCCCACGCCGTCGGCTGGTAGAATTCCTGGTTCGTCTTCACGAGTACCGTGAGGGGGGCAGTCGGCTCGCCCGGGCTGAGGAGGAGAGATGGCAACCGCGAACGATGGACTGGATCGGGAAACGCTGGAGCTGACCCTGGAGGCGATCAGCGAGTTCTCCGCCGAGCTCCTGCCCCAGGAGAAGCTGCTGGAGCTGGATCACGACGACGAGTTCCCCGTCGACGTCGTGCGGGCGATGTGCGGCGACGAGTTGGGCGTCCAGCTACTGTTCATCCAGGAGGAGCACGGTGGCATGGGCGGCGGGGCGTTCGACGTCTACCGCGTCTGCGAAAGGCTGGCGACCATCGACCTGGGGGTCGCCACCGGCGTCCTGGCGACCTTCCTCGGCAGTGACCCGATCGTCTTCGGCGGCACCGCCGAGCAGCAGCGCCATTGGTTGAGCCGCATCGCCAGCGAGGGCCTGCTGATGGCATACTGCGCCACCGAGCCCGAGGCCGGCAGCGACCTGGGCTCCCTGCGCACCCGCGCCGAGCCGGTGACGGAGAACGGCGAAGTGACCGGCTACCGCATCACCGGCGCCAAGCAGTGGATCTCGAACGGCGGCTACGCAGACCTTTACAGCGTCCTGGCCCTGGCCCCGGGCGGCCCCAGCTGGTTCGTGGTCGAGCGCGATACCAAGGGCTTGAGCTGGGGCCAGCCCGAGGACAAGCACGGCATCCGCGCCAGCAACACCGCTTCGGTCAACTTCGACGAAGTGCTGGTGCCGACGGACCGGCTGATCGGCGACCTCGAGGGGCAGGGCCTGCAGCAGGCCCAGGCGGTTTTCGGCTACACCCGGCTGATGGTCGCCGCCTTCGGACTCGGCGGCGGCTGGGCCTGTCTCGATCGCGCCATTCCCTACTCCACCGAGCGTATCCAGGCCGGCTCGCCGCTGTCGGAGAAGCAGGGCTATACCCACAAGCTGATAGTGCCGCACGTCGCGCGGCTGGAGGCGGCGCGCGCCTACATCGAAGAGACCGCCGAGCGCATCGACGCCGGCGAGGGCAGCCTCAACACCGAAGGGGCGATCGCCAAGTACTTCGCCAGCGAATCCGGCAACGCCGCCGCCGAGGCGGCGATCCAGGCACTGGGCGGCTATGGCTACACCCGCGAGTACATGGTGGAGAAGTTCAAGCGCGACGTGCGGAACACCACCATCTACGAGGGCACCTCCGAGATCCTCGAGATGACCATCGCGCGCGACCGCTGGCAGGAGCACCTGAAGACCAGCGGCCGGTATTACCACCAGCTGGCCGCCGACCTGGAACGGCTGCACGCCGAACGCCCCGACGTCGGCGCTGGCGTGACAGCGCTGGCTCTGAACGCGCTGGGCGTGATCCTCGAACGCGCCCGGCGCGGCCGCCTGACACGCAACCAGCACGTGCTGTTCCGATTCGGCGAGCTGATCGCCTGGGCAGAGTGCTCGGCCAGCCTGGCGCGCCGGGCGGCGCGAGCGGCGGGCGACGCGCTGCCGGACAAGGCCGACCGGCGATTCGACGCGCCGGCGCTGGCGACGATCAGCCGGGTTTTCGCCCGCGATGCCGCTCTGCGGGTCGGTAGCGAAGGGCTGCGTTGGATCTGCGGCGACGCCGACAGCCGGGAGCTCGAAACGGGTCTGGGCCTATCGGCCATCTACGCTGCCCAGGCTGGCGGGCTGGCCGACATGGATCGGGTCGCCGACATCCTCTACGGAAGAGACTGAGTGACGATGCGAAGACTGGAATCCAGGGCCATAGCCATCGTCGGGGCCGGAGCAGTGCTGCCCGACGCTCCCGACGCCGCGACTTTCTGGAGCAACTGCAAGCAGGGCCGGTACAGCATCAGCGAGGTGCCGCGCGAGCGCTGGGATCCCGAGCTCTACTGGGATCCCGACCCGAAAGCGCCGGACAAGACCTACTCGAAGATCGGCGGCTGGGTGCAGGACTGGGAGTGGGAGCCCCTCAAGTGGCGGCTGCCGTTGCCGCCCAAGGTCGACGCCGCCATGGACCGGACCCAGAAGTGGGCGCTCGCGGCGGCGCGCCAGGCGCTACTCGACTACGGCCATCCCGAGCGGCCCCTGGACTCTCAGCGCACTGCCGTCATCCTCGGCAACGCCATGGCCGGCGAGCAGCACTACAAGACCGTGCTGCGGATCAGCTTCCCGGAGATCGCCAACGAGTTGGCCGAAGCGCCCAGCTTCGCCTCTCTGCCGGCAGAGGTCCGCGCCAAGCTGCTCGAAGAGATGCAGGCGGGATTCGGCCGGCGGCTGCCCGAGATCACCGAGGACACGATGCCCGGCGAGCTGGCCAACATCATCGCCGGCAGGATCGCCAGTATGTTCGACTTCCATGGACCCAACTTCGTCTGTGACGCGGCCTGCGCCTCGGCGATGGCGGCGATCGATGCGGCGATCGATGGCCTCGAGGAAGGGGACTTCGACGCCGTGGTCACCGGCGGCGTCGATGCCAACATGAGCGCCTCGACCTACACGAAGTTCTGCAAGATCGGCGCTCTCTCCGCCACCGGCACGCGACCCTACGCCGAAGGCGCAGACGGCTTTGTCATGGGTGAGGGAGCGGCGGTCTTCGTGCTCAAGCGGCTTACCGACGCCGAGCGCGACGGCGATCGGATCTACGCCGTCATCCGCGGCATTGCCGGCTCGAGCGACGGCCGGGGCAAGGGCATCACGGCGCCCAACCCGGTGGGCCAGAGGCTGGCCGTCGAGCGCGCCTGGCGCAACGCCGCGGTGACCCCCAACCGGGCGACGATGATCGAGGGGCACGGCACCTCGACGCGCGTCGGCGACGTCGTCGAGGTCGAGAGCCTGAGCGAGGTGTTCCGCAACTACGGCTTCGACAGCGGCTCACTGCCGCTCGGCTCGGTCAAGTCGAACATCGGCCATCTGAAGGGCGCCGCCGGTGCCGCTGGCATGCTGAAGGCGATCCTCGCCCTCGACGAGAAGCAGCTGCCGCCCAGCCTGGGATTCGAGCGGCCCAACCCGAACATCGACTTCGCGAGCTCACCGTTCTACGTCAACCAGGAGCTCAAGCCGTGGCAGGCCCAGGGCAACGACTTGCGCCGCGCCGGAGTCAGCGCCTTCGGCTTCGGCGGCACCAACTTCCATCTGGTGCTCGAAGAGTACGTGCCCGGAAGGTCGTCGGCCGTCATCGGCGAACGGGTGAGCGTCGGCGCGACTTCCGAGGGCGATGGCCCGACAGTGGAGCCGCGGCCGCCACTCCGCGGCGTGCAGCTGCTCGGAGCCGACAGCGAGGCGGGGCTGCAGCGGCTGCTGCAGCAGGTCCGGCACGCCGCCGAAGCCGGCAACGCTCCGGTACCGGCACCTCCCCAGGCCGCTGATCTGCTGGCGCCCGAGAGGCTCTCGATCGACTACGGCAATGCGGCCGAGCTGGCCGCCAAGGCGGGCAAGGCCCACCAGGCCCTCGACTCCGCCAAACCAAAGACCTGGAGCCTGCTGGCCGCACAGGGCGTCTACCGCGGCAGCGGCCCGCCGGCCAAGGTGGCGTTCCTCTACACCGGTCAGGGCTCCCAGTACGTCAACATGATGCGCGGTCTGCGCGATCGCGAGTCGATTGTCGCCGAGACGTTCGCCGAGGCGGACGCCGTCATGGAGCCGCTTCTCGGCCGTCCGCTGAGCGAGCTGGTCTTTGTCGACGGAAACGACCAGGAGAAGGTCGCCGAAGCGAGCGCCCAGCTGCGTCAGACCGCCATCACGCAGCCGGCGGTGCTGACGGTGGACGTCGCCATGACCCGCCTGCTGGCCGCCTACGGGATCGAGCCCGACATGGTGATGGGCCACAGCCTGGGCGAGTATGGCGCCATGGTGGCCGCCGGGGCGCTGGGCTTCGATGCGGCCCTGGCCGCGGTCAGCGCCCGCGGCAACGAGATGACCCGGGTTTCGGTCGAAGACTGCGGCGCGATGGCAGCGGTCTTCGCACCGCTCGAGGAGATCGAGCGGGTCATCGAATCCGTCGACGGCTACGTCGTGGTGGCCAACATCAACAGCACCAAGCAGGCGGTCATCGGCGGCGCCAGCGAAGCGGTGGAGCAAGCCATCGAGGCCATGCGACAGGCCGATATCGACGTCCGGCCGCTGCCCGTCAGCCACGCATTCCACACCGACATCGTGGCCGCCGCCGCGGCGCCCCTGCAGCGTATGCTCCGACGGCTCGAGCTGCGGCCGCCGCGTCTGCCGATCATCGCCAACGTCACCGGCGATTTCTATCCCAGCTCCGCCGACTCCATGCCCGAGATCGTCGACCTCCTCGGCCGGCAGATCGCCTCGCCGGTGCAGTTCGTCAAAGGTCTCGAGACGCTGTATGCGGCGGGTGCCCGAGTCTTCGTCGAAGTGGGCCCGAAGCGTGCGCTGCACGGCTTCGTGCTGGACGTTCTCGGCGAGCGTGGCGATGTGACGTCGCTGTTCACCAACCACCCCAGGCAGGGGGACGAGAAATCGTTCAACAGCGCCCTCTGCGGGCTCTGGGCGACCGGCCACGGCATGGCGGCCGCGCCGAGCGCACCGCCGGCGACTGTTTCGGCACCGACACCACCGACCAGGCGCCCACCGGCCGCGCCTGCACCGATCGTCGGCTCGACGGCCGCTACGGCTGCGCCGGCCACGGCCGCCGGCCTGAGCACCGGCGCCCCCACCGGCCCCGGCGATGACGCCGCCCTGCGCCAGGTCGGCGAGCTGATCGCCCAGGCGGTAGCCAAGGCCTTCCAGGTCTACTCCGGCGGTGGCCGCGGGGACGGACCGCCTCCCGCCGGACAGCCGGTGGTGGTCACCGGCGCCGCTCTCGGGCTGCCGGGGAGCGAGCACGTCTTCGACGACAACAACGTCGGCCGCATCCTGCGCGGCGATCAGTTCATCGGCCCGATCCCGCAGGAGCTGCGCGAGGGCATGGTCCGCCGAAACATCACGCGGCTGGTCAAGAACGAGCACGGCGACGGGCGCTTCGAGACGATCGGCGACGTGGGTGAGGTGATAAAGCTGGCCGCGCGTCGGCAGCGGCTCGATCTGCACCAGGAGTTCGGCTATCCGAAGGACCGGCTGGCCGCCCTCGACATCACCTCGCAGCTCGCCATCGGCGCCGGGCTCGACGCGCTGCGCGACGCTGGGCTACCGCTGGCCCTCCAGTACCGCACGACGACCACGGGTACGCTGTTGCCGGACCGCTGGTTGCTACCCGAGGAGCTGCGCGACGAGACCGGCGTGATCTTCGCCAGCGCCTTTCCAGGCGTCGACGCCTTTGCCGACGAAAACCGCCGTTACTACCGCGATCTGGCCAGACGCGAGAGGCTGGTCGAGCTGGAGGAGCTGCGGGCTCGGGTGCCTGAAGGCGACGGCGAGCTGGCCGCCGATCTCGATCGACGGCTGGCGGACGTGCGGGCCGATCTGGCTGAGGACGGCTACACCTTCGATCGCCGATTCCTCTTCCACCTACTGGCCATGGGCCACTCCCAGTTCGCCGAGCTGATCGGCGCCCGTGGGCCCAACACCCAGGTCAACTCCGCCTGCGCCAGCACCACGCTGGCGCTGGGACTGGCCGAGGACTGGATCTGCCAAGGACGCTGCCGGCGGGTGGTCATCGTCTCCGGCGACGACGTCACCGGCGACAACCTGCTCGAGTGGGTCGGCGCCGGCTTCCTGGCCAGCGGCGCCGCTGCCACCGACGAGCGCATCGAGGACGCGGCGATTCCGTTCGATCGGCGCCGGCACGGCATGCTGATCGGCATGGGCGCCGCGGCTATCGTCGTGGAGAGTGCGGAGGCCGCCGCCGAGCGCGGCATCCGCCCGATCACCGAGGTGCTGGCAACCGAGAACGCCAACAGCGCTTTCCACGGCACGCGGCTCGACGTCGAGCACATCTGCGGCGTGATGGAGAATCTGATGGCGTCGGCCGAGCGCCGATGGGGCATCGATCGCCGCCAGATCGCCGGTGAGACCGTCTTCGTCTCCCACGAGACCTACACCCCGGCCCGCGGCGGCAGCGCCCAGGCCGAGGTCGACGCGCTGCGCCAGGTCTTCGGCAGCGATGCCGACCGCATCGTCGTGGCCAACACCAAGGGCTTCACCGGTCATCCCATGGGCGTCGGCATCGAAGATGTCGTGGCCATCAAGGCGCTCGAGACCGGCCAGATACCGCCAGTGGCCAACTTCCGCGACGTCGATCCCGACCTCGGCATGCTCAACCTCTCCCGCGGCGGCAGCTACCCGGTGCGCTACGCCCTGCGCCTGGGCGCCGGTTTCGGCTCGCAGATCAGCCTGTCCCTGATGCGCTGGTCACCGACCCCCGACGGCCGGCGGCCGGCGGCCGACGCGCTCGGTTACGCCTCACGGATCGCCGACCCCGACGCCTGGCAGTCGTGGCTGTTGCGCGTCGGCGGCGGCACCGAGATTGAGGTGGTGCATCGCACCCTGCGGCTGAAGGACGGCAAGGCGGCGGCGATCCGCCAAGCCAGGCAAGCGCGCACTCCGGCGCCGGGAGTCGCTCCCAGGCCGGCAGCTCCGCAGCCGGCGGTCACAGCCCCGAGACCCGAATCGGCGCCGGACCCCGTGCAGGAGAAAGTCCTGGAGATCGTCGCCGGCAAGACCGGCTACCCGCCGGAGATGCTCGACCTGGATCTCGACCTGGAGGCCGACCTGGGTGTCGACACGGTCAAGCAGGCCGAGACCTTCGCCGCCATCCGCGAGGAATGGGATATCCCGCGCGACGACAACCTGGCCCTGCGCGACTACCCGACCCTGGCCCACGCCATCCAGTTCGTCTACGACAAACGGCCCGACCTTGAGCGGCCGACCGCCGCGCCGACACCGGCCGCGCCCCTGCAGGCGCCCGCCGAGGCCGCGCCGGCGGTGGCCGCCACACCCACGGCACCGGAGGATCCCGTCCAGGAGAATGTCCTGGAGATCGTCGCCGGCAAGACCGGCTAACCGCCGGAGATGATCGACCTGGATCTCGACCTGGAGGCCGACCTGCCGCCGCACCCGCGGCACCGGAGGATCCCGTCCAGCAAAAGGTCCTGGAGATCGTTGCGGAGAAGACCGGCTACCCGCCGGAGATGCTCGATCTGGACCTCGATCTCGAAGCGGATCTGGGAGTCGACACGGTCAAGCAGGCCGAGACCTTTGCCGCCATTCGCCTGGCATGGGATATCCCGCGGGACGACGACCTGGCCCTGCGCGACTACCCGACGCTGGCGCACGCCATCGAGTTCGTCTACACCCATCGCCCCGACCTGCGCGGCGAGACATCGGCGGCCGACGCCGCGCCGGCCCCGCCGGAGGCTGCCGCGAGCCCCGATCAGGCCCATGAGGTCGGCGACGCAGAGCCCGGCGTCTACCGCCGCGTGCCGACAGCGATCTTGCGCCCACCGTTGGACCTCTGTGCCGGCACCGGCGTCGCTCTCGACGGCGCGGCTCGCGTCGTGGTCCGAGCCGATCGGGGAGGCGTCGCCGAAGCCCTGGCCGCCCGCCTCGAAAAGCTGGGCGTCGAGGTGCTGGCACTGGAAGATAATGAACCGGAGGCGGTGATCGCACGCCTCGAGGGGTGGCTCGAGGCCGGCCCGATCTGCGGTGTCTACTGGCTGCCCGCACTCGATCGCGCCGCCGAGCTGACCGAGATGACGCCCGCCGACTGGCGACAAGCGATCACGTCGCGCGTGCATCTGCTCTACACGACGATGCGCACGCTCTACGACGCGATCGGCGAAGCCGGCACCTTCCTGATCTCCGCCACCCGGCTGGGTGGCCTGCACGGCTACGACGACGAAAGCGCCTGGGCGCCGCTGGGCGGCGCGGTCACCGGTTTCACCAAGGCTTTCAAGCGTGAGCGCC
>CALZJC010000138.1 GCA_945787525.1 Thermoanaerobaculia bacterium
CCTCCCGGCTTGAGTCCCTCGCGCTCGACCAGCTGGAGGAACGATGGGTCCTGGTCGAGCACCCGGGCGACGCGTAGCGGCCGCCCGGTGACGCAGGCGACCAGGCTGGGCAGCTGCGGCTGCTCCACCTCGCCGCCGGGGGTGGGAATCGGATCGCCGTGCGGGTCGACCGCCGGGTAGCCCAGCATCTCGTCCATGCGGGCGATGAGCAGCTCCGAGACCGCATGCTCCAGCCGCTCCGCCTCGTCGTGCACTTCGCTCCAGTCGATACCCATCACCTGTACGAGGAACAGCTCGATCAGGCGGTGGCGCCGCAGGACGTGCATCGCCAGCTCGCGGCCGGCATCCGTGAGGCCGGCGCCGGTGTAGGGCTCATAGGTGATCAGGCCGCTGGCGGCCAGCGTCTTGAGCATCGCCGTGACCGTGCCCGGCGCCACCGACAGCGCGGCGGCGATCCGCCCCGGCGATACCGGCGGCCCATCGCCACCCTGCTCTTCGAGCAGGATCCCCTTCAGGTAGTCCTCGACGGTGCTGGTGGCCATATTCGATACCTAGTCGGTTGACTTTTTGCCTCACCTAGCTCATACTTTTTGGGCAGTCAAAATTCTAGCACATCCGGCAGCCAAATGTCCTCACACCTGACTCGACGCTCCGTACTTCGTGCCGCCGGCATCGGCTCGCTCGGCGCCGGTCTCGGCCGCCTGGCGGGAGCGGAGGGCGTTACCGGCCATGCCGCAGTCGACCGCCACGGCAGCCACCTGATGGGTGTCCAGGGCACGGTCGACACGTCGGTCTTCGACCCGGCGGTCTACCTGCGCAGCTGGAACTTCTCCGAGCTGTCGCCGGACGAGCGCGACCGCATGTACCGCGAGAGCCGGCGCCCGGACGGATCCATGCTGCGTGAGTACGAGATCATCGCCGTCGATCGCGAGATCGAGATCGCGCCCGGCGTCTACTTTCCGGCCTGGACCTACAACGGCCAGGTCCCCGGGCCGACGCTGCGCGCCACCGAAGGCGACCGGATCCGCATCCGCTTCGTCAACGAGGGCTCGCACCCGCACACGATGCACTTCCACGGCTGGCACCACCCGTCCATGGACGGCTCGCTGGTCGAGCAGCAGGTGCCGCCGGGCAGCCAGTTCCTCTACGAGTTCGACGCCGAGCCATTCGGCCTGCATCTCTACCACTGCCATGCCATCCCCCTGAAGCGCCACATCCACAAGGGGCTCTACGGGGTGTTCATCGTCGACCCGCGCCAGGGCCGGCCCGAGGCCGACGAGATGGTGATGACGATGAACGGCTTCGACACCAATTTCGACGGCGACAACGAGGTCTACGCGGTCAACACGGTGGCCCACCACCACATGAGCCACCCGATCCAGGTCGAGGTGGGCCGGCCGGTGCGCATCTATCTGGTCAACGTGACCGAGTTCGATCCGATCAACAGTTTCCACATCCACGCCATGTTCTTCGACGTCTATCGCACCGGCACCAGGCTCGAGACCAGCGAGCTCTCCGACACCGTCATGATGTGCCAGGGCGAGCGGGCGATCCTCGAGACGACGTTTCGCTACCCGGGCAAGTTCATGTTCCACGCCCACCAGAGCGAGTTCGCGGAGCTCGGCTGGATGGGTTTCTTCGAGGCGGTCGAGGCATGAGGACCGACCGCCCGAACGGCACGGCGCCGCGATCCAGGACGACGCTGGGCCTGGTGGCGGCTCTGCCGCTGGTGCTGCTGGCGGCCCTGCTGCTGCTGATCGTGCGCACCGACGTCACCCGGCCCCTGCGTGGCGACGCGCCGCCGGTCGAAGAGCTGGCCATCACCAGCGTTCGCGTCACCGAGCACGGCTTCGAGCTCTCGCTGCTCAACGACGGCCCGGACCCGGTGCGCATCGCCCAGGTGCTGGTGGACGAGGCCTACTGGGCATTCGCGCAGCAGCCGCCTGGCGAGCTGGCCCACCTGGACCGCGCGCGGGTGTCGATCCCCTACCCCTGGGTACACGGTGAGGCGCATGAGCTGCGGCTGTTGACGGCCAGCGGAATCACCTTCGACCACACGGTCGAGGTGGCGGTCGAAAGCCCGCGGCCGTCGGCGCGCGCTATCGGTCTGCTGGCGCTGGTCGGCATCTATGTCGGCGTGCTGCCGGTGGCGCTCGGCCTCCTCTGGCACCCGGCACTGCGCCGGCTCGGCAGCAAGGGCCTCGACTTCGTCATGGCCCTGACCCTGGGGCTGCTGGTCTTCCTGCTGATCGACGCCACCCACGAGGGGCTCGAAGCGGCCGGTCAGGTCGCCTCCTCCTACCAGGGCACGGTGCTCTTCTTCCTCGTCGGTGGGTTGGGCTATCTCGGCATCGAGGCGTTCGGCGGCTGGCTGTCGCGCCGGCCGAGGGCGGCCGACGGAGCCTGGGTCGCGGCGTTGCTCGTTGCGGTTGGCATCGGCCTGCACAACTTCGGCGAGGGGCTGGCCATCGGCGCCGCCATCGCCCTCGGCGAAGCCGCGCTGGGGGCGCTGCTGATCGTCGGCTTCACGCTGCACAACACCACCGAGGGCCTGGCCATCGTCGCGCCGCTGGCGCGCCAGAGGGCCCCGCTCGGGCGCCTGGCGATGCTCGGCCTCATCGCCGGCGCGCCGACCATCGCCGGCGCCTGGATCGGCGGCTTCGTCTACTCGCCGTTCTGGTCGGTGCTCTTCCTGGCGGTCGGCGCCGGCGCCATCGCCCAGGTGATCGCCCAGATCGGCCGTGGTGTGGCGGGCGGCCGCGCGCTCGGCGACTACCTGCGCTCCGGCGCCGTGGTCGGCGGCCTGATCTGCGGCTTTGCTCTGATGTACACCACCGGGCTGCTGATCGGTTAGAGGCGGGGGATAGGAAGAGTGCGCAGGAGACTCGTCATCACGGTCCTTCTGGGGATCCTGGTAGCTGGTGTAGCCTGGGGCATCTCGGCGGCCCTCACCACGCCGCGCGAGATCGTTCTGGTGGCCAGTGGCATGACGTTCTACTTCGAAGGCGACCCCACTCCGAACCCGACGCTGCGACTGCGACCGGGGGAGAAGGTGCGGCTCACCCTGATCAACCGCGACCGCGGCATGCGCCACGATCTGGCAGTCACCGGACTCGGGACGGCAACCGGCGTGCTGGCCGGCGACGGCGGTTCCCAGACCGTCCGCCTCCGCGCACCGGCGCAGCCGGGCGTCTACGACTACGTCTGCCGCCTCCACGTCCAGACGATGCGGGGTGTGCTGGAGGTCGGCTGATGACGCGGCGACCCGGTCTCACGCTCATGCTGGCGGCGCTGGTGGCCGCGGCCGCGGTCGCGGACGACGACCCGCTGGTCACGGATCGCCCCGACTTCACCGAGAGCGCTGTCACCGTGACCCGAGGCCGGACACAGATCGAGGCCGGCTACACGTTCTCCGAGATCGGCGACTTCGAGGAACACGCGGTCGGCGAGCTGTTGGTGCGGATCGGCTGGACCGAGATCGTCGAGATCCGGCTGGGGCTCAACTCCTGGGTTCAGGACGACGGCCCGGGGGTCGACATCTCCGGCGCCGAGGACCTGTCGCTCGGCTGCAAGATCCGCCTCAGCGACCCGCTGCCGCCCGGGTCCCGGCTGCCGCAAGTCGCGGTGCTGCTGGCCACCACCCTGCCCTCCGGCTCCAACGAGTTCGGCTCCTCGAACCCGCAACCCTCGACGACGCTGGCGCTGTCCTGGGATGTGAGTGAGCGGACCTCCATCGGCAGCAACGTCGGCTACGCTCGGCTGGGCGAAACGGGCGACCGCTACGGCGAGCTGTCTGCCAGCGTCTCCCTGGGCCGCGAGTTGGGCGACCGCCTGGGCGGCTACATCGAGCTCTATGCGCTGGCCCGCCAGGAGGGACACGGCGACGAGCAGTACGTCAACGCCGGCTTCACCTGGGCGCTGTCGGATGACACCCAGCTCGATTTCCGCGCCGGCGCCGGGCTCGACGCGGACAGCGCCGACTTCTTCGTCGGTGCCGGCGCCGCCTGGCGGTTCTAGTTTGCGCTTCTCCCCAGGCTAGTAAGACTCGCCTGGTTGCAGGGCGCGCATCTGGCAGGAGATGCCGAGCGACGCCAGGTGGCGCTCCAGCTGTTCGGGAGTGCCGGTCAGCGGCGGGAACGTGCCCCAGTGGATCGGTATCACCCGCCGCACCCCGAGATAGCGGCAGGCGCGGGCCGCCTGGTCCGGGCCCATGGTGAACAGATCGCCGATTGGCAGGAAGGCCAGCCCCGGGCGGTAGAGCTCGGCGATGAGCTGCATGTCGGAGAACAGCGCCGTGTCGCCGGCGTGGTAGAAGGTGTAGCCGCCCTCGAGCCTCACCACGTAACCGGCCGCGACGCCCCCATAGAGGATCCGGTCGCCATCGGTGATGCCGCAGGAATGGTCAGCTCGCACCATGCTGACTTTGTGCCCGAGAACCTCCTGACAGCCGCCCAGGTTCATCGCCGAGGTGTTCCTGACCCCCTTGCTGGCCAGCCAGTGACAGACCTCGAAGCAACCGACGACGACCTCGGGCCGGTACTGCTGGGCCAACTCCACCGCGTCGGCAATGTGATCGAAATGAGCGTGGGTGATCAACATGGCGTCCAGCCGATCGAACTCCTTGAGCTCGTCCGGACAGGAGGGGTTCTGGCCGACCCAGGGGTCGATCAGCATGACCTCGCCGCCCGGCAGATCGCACCGCACCGTGGCGTGACCGAGAAAGGTGAACTTGGGACGCGGGTGGTCGGGCATTGCGGACTCCTCCGGCTCGCCGTCTATAGGTTAGATGAGGACCATAACCCGGCGGATCGACGGCGGCAAGACCACCGGTGACGGCCGCGGTGGAGCTGCGGCTTGAGCCGCGCCGCCGCAACCGTCATCATCGACGGCCATGACCGATACGCCGCGCCTCGACGGCGCCGACGGCTGGGAGCCGATCCAGCAGTTCAACACCCGCGCCGCCGAGTCCTTCGTCTCGGGCGACCCCGACGGCCGGCGGCTGCGGATTCGATATTTTCGTCGGCAGCGCGACGGCGCCCTGACGGCGCGCGTCTGGTTCGGACCCGGCTCGCAAGGGCCGCCGGGGCACGCCCACGGCGGCGCCACCGCCGCGCTGCTCGACGAGGCGATGGGCTTCTGCTGCTGGATGGCCGGCCACCGCGTGGTGGCGGCGCATATCGAGATCGACTTTCGCGGCATGGTGCCGGTGGACGTCGTCGCCACGCTCGAGGCCAACGTCGAGCGCATCGAAGGGCGCAAGGTCTTTCCCCGTGCCCGGCTGCTGCTGCCGGACGGCACCCTCGCCGCCGAGTCGACCGGCATCTTCCTCGAGCTCGCCGCCGAGCAGCTCGATCTGCTGGCCGGGCGCGCGAAAGCGGCCGGCATGGATCCCGAGGCGTTCGCCTGACGCCGAGGGCACGTCGCCGCCTCAAGCCGGGCGCAGCACCACCAGGGTGCTGTTGAAGCCCAGCGAGCTGGCGCGGCGCAGGGAATGCGCCGCCCGGGCCAGCGGTCTGATCGGCACATCTGGATCGATCACCTCGAAGCCGAGCTCGTCCGCCAGCCGGCGAAAGGCGCCGAACGAGTAGTAGTGCATCTCGTCGAGGGTCTGGCAGTCGCGGTAGGAGCGTTTCGTCCGCCGCCGCAGATCGATATAGCGGCGCGCCCAGGAGCGCGGCAGGAAGTTGATCCCCCACAGGTGGTAGTGCGGATCGAGATGGCTCCAGCGGTTGATGACGGTCAGGGCGCAGGCGCCACCCGGAGTGAGCACGCGGTGGATCTCCCGCAACAGGGTTACCGGCTCCGCGACGTGCTGCATGACCTCCATGCAGCAGACCGCCGAGAAGCTGCCATCCGGAAACGGCAGCCGTTCCCCTACCGACGCCACTGCGGGCACCGACAGGCCATAGCGCTCGCCTCGCCAACCGGTCACCGCGCAGTTGCGAAAGCGCAGGTCGAGAGCCACCACGCGATAGCCCTGGGCACGCAGTGCCACCGACAGACCGCCGCGGCCGCAACCCAGGTCCAGTATCGGCCCACCCAGCTCGCCGCTGCCGTTGAGCATCGCCTTGATTCGCGGCACTCGAGTGGCCTTGACGGCCTCGTCCCACAGCCGTCGGGTCGCCAGCCGCTCCAGATCCGGCCGCCATGCGTTGGCCTCGATTCCGGGCTTCACCGCCCGGCGGATGGCGGCCTCGACCCGCGGCAGACGGCGCGGTTTGAGGCCCAGCCTGCGGCGCGCCTTCTTCGCCATGCCTTGGCCCGACCACGCGGAGCGGTCCGCCCTGTCCAAGGCCTCGCCGGCACTCACCGCAAGGAAGGGCCGGAACCTCTCCGCCAGGGCCCCATTGGTGCGACGGAACTCGAGGCCGCCGACGTCCTCTGCCGCCGCGCGGCCGAGTCCTGCGGCCAGCCCGGGATCGCCGAGCAACCGACCAACGGCCTCGGCCAACGCCCGGTCGTCGTCGGAGGGCACCAGAAGACCGTTCTCGCCATGACGTATCGCCTCCGGGATGCCGGCGGCCCGCGAAGCCACCACCGGCGCTCCACAGGCCATCGCCTCGAGCACCACGTTGGGGACGCCGTCGCGGTTGCCGTCGGTCAGCTCCCGGCAAGGCAGCGCGACGACTGCGGCTCTGCGATAGAGGGCCGGCAGCTCCTCCTGGGCACGGAAGCTCCGGATACGCACCCGGTTCACCAGACCCAACTCTTCTGTCAGGGTCGCCAACTCGCCTTTCAGAGCCCCCTCGCCGTAGATCTCGCAGCGCACGTCCCGACCCTCGGCGAGCAGTCGGGCGCAGGCCCGAATCAAGGTGTCGAAGCCCTTCTTCGGTGTCAGGCGACCCACCGCCAGGATGAGCGACGGATCGCGCTTGCCGCCGGCCGGGCGGAATAGACCGGTGTCCAGACCGTGCGGAATGCGGACCACCTTGTCGGCCAGCTGCGGACCCGCCAGCTGTCGCAAGGTCGCTTCGCCGTGGCGGTGGCAGGCGACGGCGAACTCCGCCCGGCGCAGCCGGCGCCGCAGGCGCTGCGGCGGAGCCATGTAGAGATCCTTGGCGTGGCCCGCGAACGAATACGTCACCCCCTCGAGCTTGCGCACCAGCTCCGCAACCCGCAGCGGCTCGGCGCAGTAGTGGGCGTGCAGGTGGCGAATGCCGCGCCGATGAACCTCGGCCGCCACCCAACCGGCCCAGGCCATGCGCCGCAGCCGTTTGGCGAGGCCGCGCCGACGATCCCGGTCCGGCCGTTGCAGGAATCGGACAAAGGCTCGCCCGACCTCCTTCCAGACGGTGACGGCGTACGCGCCGGGCCGGCGCGCGACCACGGACAGATGGGACCCGGCAAGAGCCGGCAGACGGCCGACGTCCGGCGACGGAGCGTAGACCAGCGGACTGCGGATCTGACCGGCACCGCCGTGCGTCACCGGCTGCTCTAGCCGCTTGAGCGACAGCAGCACCAGCGGTACGCCGAGTCGCTCGACAGCCCGAACCTCATTGAGGATGAAAGTCTCCGAGACAACCGGGAACGCTTTCAGCAGATAGCCGATGGCGGCCCCGCGCCGCCTTCTGTCATGCCTACGACTCATGCTTCCGTCCTCTTTCGCGCCGCTGACCCCTCCGCCCTCAGAAGCGGAAGAACGCCCCGATCTCCGCCTGGTTGCCGGTGAAGTTGCGATCGGGTCGGGTGGAGTCGCCGGAACGGTAGGTATCGCGCATCTGCAGTCCCCAGCGCTCGCTGACCCGCCAACGGAAGTTGAAGTTGATGTCTTCGGTGGTGTCGTCGCGCTGGAAGTTGCGATCCCCTGCAGGCGCGTCGTCGTACTCGCGATCGCGGCTACGGAAGCGCAGGAACAGGCTTGTGTCGTCGCTCGGCCGCCCTTCGATGGCCAGCGCCCAACCCTCACCGGTGCGGTTGTTGCGCGGACCGTTGGCGTCGCGCTCTTCGCTCAGCAACGAGGCCCGCAGACCGACGCGATCCGAAAGCGCCACGCGCACCGTCACATCCAGCTTGAGCACGTCGGCGTCTCGGTCGTCCTCCTCGGCATCGAAATCCCAACTCTCGACCTCGGCCCCGGCCCGAACCCAGATCCGCCTGCTGAGGCTGTAGCGGTACCAGAGATCGACGCTCTGGGCGTCGAAGAATGCGGCGTCATCGTCCTCCGAGAACAGCCGATTCAGCATCACGCCGTAGCCGGCGTGCAGCTTGGCCCGGCCCCGCTTGTACTCGACCTCCGCGTCGAACGTCTGGTAGTCCGCCTGGTCGATGTCCAGGACCGCAACCAGCGCTCCACCGACCGAGAAACTCAAGTCACCCCGGCCGAGGTCTTTCTCCATCTCTCCCGCCAGATAGCCGGACAGAAGATCCGAGCTCGGCTGGACCCCTCCCTCACCGCGAAAGAAGAAGTTGTCGTGATTGCCGCCGAGCAGGCCCGCCTCCCACATCCAACCGCCCTCGTCATCCGCCGACAGCGGCAGAACACAGATGACGAGGGCGGCCCCCCAAAGAACTGGACTCCTCCACATCAGATGACCTCCAAAGACGTCGCGCGCGAACCCAGAAGGTCCAGACAACGACGCACCAGTTGTGTCCCGAGGACCGCGCCC
>CALZJC010000139.1 GCA_945787525.1 Thermoanaerobaculia bacterium
CGCGGCGAGACGGGCCTGGCAGGTCGCGGTCGAGAACTGGCCGGATGAGCCGGTCGCTTGGCTCGGTCTCGGCAACACGGCGTTTCGCCGCGAAGAATGGGCGACCGCCCGCGAGGCGTACCGCCACGTTCTCAGGCTCGACCCACAGCGGCAGGCGGCGCGTCTCAACCTGGCGCTCGCCTACGAAAAGGAGGGCCGAGCCTGCGCCGCCCTGGAGTCGCTCTACCCAGAGCCGCCCGAGCACCACCCTCTGTCCCCCGCCTTCGAGGATCTCGCGGACCGACTCCGCGACGAGTGCGCCGCTGCAGGAGCAACCTGAGCATCGCCGTTGCCCACTCTGCACCCCAAAAGGCGGCTGGCGGTTCTCGCCGTGGCCAACAGCGGTCCGGGGTCGCCAGCGCGGCGTCGTAGTACCCTGCGCCGCATGAACCTCAAGCCGGCCTGCTTCCTCGTCTTTTTCGCCGCGGCCACGGCGACGACCGCCATCGCCGCCGGGCCCTTCGGGCCCCTCGACGTCTTCGAGCTCGAATGGGCCTCGGACCCGCGCATCTCGCCGGACGGCGAGAGCGTCGCCTACGTCCGCAACCATATGGACGTGATGAGCGATCGCCGCTGCGCCGACATCTGGCTGGTCGCCACCGACGCCGGGGACCACCGCCCGTTGACCGGCGGCAACGGCTGCCACGGCTCGCCCCGCTGGTCGCCGGACGGCAAGCGCCTGCTCTACGTCACCCGGGACCAGGGCGCCCAGCTCTGGATGCGCTGGATGGACACCGGCCAGACGGCGCCGATCAGCCGCCTGACCCGCTCGCCCGACGACCTGGCCTGGTCGCCCGACGGCCGCTGGATCGCCTTCACCATGCTGGTGCCGACGCGCGGCAAACCGATGGTCGATCCGCCACCAAAGCCCAAGGGGGCCGAGTGGGCCGAGCCGCCGACGGTGATCGAGAAGCTGGTCTACCGGGCCGACGGCGCCGGCTACCTGGAGGACGGCTTCCGCCACCTCTTCCTGCTGCCGGCCGAGGGCGGCACGCCGCGGCAGCTGACCACGGGCGACTTCCACCACGGCTCGACGCCGGCCTGGGCGCCGGACGGCAAGAGCCTGCTGATCTCCGCCAACCGCCGCGAGGACTGGGAGTACGAGCCGCTCGACCGCGAGATCTACGAGGTCTCGGTGGCCGATGGCGCCATCCGCCCTCTCACCGACCGGCGCGGCCCCGACGACTCCCCCGCCGTTTCCCCCGACGGCGAGAACGTGGCTTACGTCGGCTTCGACGACCGTCGGCAGGGCTACCACCTGACGCGGCTCTACGTCATGAACCGCGACGGCTCGGGCAGCCGGGTGCTGACCGGCGGGCTCGACCGCGACGTGCGCTCGCCGGTGTGGGCCGGCGACGGCAAGGGTCTGTTCTTCCGCACCTCCAGCGAGGGCAACGGCAAGATCGGGTATGTCGATCTCGACGGCGCTGTCGAGATGCTGGCCAGCGATCTCGGCGGCGTCTCGCTGGGCCGCCCCTACTCCAGCGGCTCGTTCACGGTCTCCGCCGGCGGCCGCTACGCCTACACCGAGACCCGGCCCGACCATCCCGCCGACGTCGCGGTGGGCGAATCGAAGGACGGGGGCGGCCAGCGAGTCACCCGCCTCAACGACGACTTGCTGGCCAACCGCGCGCTGGCCGAGGTCGAGGAGGTCTGGTTCGACTCCTCCCACGACGGCCGCCGCATCCAGGGTTGGGTAGCCAAACCGGCCCACTTCGACCCCGAGAAGCGCTACCCGCTGATCCTCGAGATCCACGGCGGCCCGTTCGCCGACTACGGCGACCGCTGGGCCGCCGAGGTCCAGCTCTACGCCGCCGCCGGCTACGTGGTGCTCTATGTCAACCCGCGCGGCAGCACCAGTTACGGCGAGGAGTTCGGCAACCTGATCCATCACAACTACCCGGGCCAGGACTACGACGACCTGATGTCGGGGGTCGACGCGGTGATCGCCCGCGGCTGGGCCGACCCCGAGCGGCTGTACGTCACCGGCGGCTCGGGCGGCGGCGTGCTGACCGCCTGGATCGTCGGCAAGACCGACCGCTTCCGCGCCGCGGTGTCGGCCAAGCCGGTGATCAACTGGTACAGCTTCGCCCTGACCTCCGACGCCTACAACCGCTTCTATCTCTACTGGTTTCCGGGCTTCCCCTGGGACGAGCCCGAGGCCTACCTGAAGCGCTCGCCGCTGTCCCTGGTGGGCAACGTCAGCACGCCGACGATGCTCCTCACCGGCGAGCAGGACTACCGGACCCCGATGTCCGAGTCGGAGCAGTACTACCAGGCGCTCAAGCTACGCCGGGTGCCGGCCGCCCTGGTGCGCGTGCCGGGCGCCTCGCACGGCATCGCCCGGCGGCCGAGTCAGCTGATCGCCAAGGTGCAGCACATTCTGGCCTGGTTCGAGCGCTACTCTCCCCCGGCAGGAGCGGAGTAGCGGGAACCCAGGCGCCGAAGATCCAGCGGCCCCAGACGCCTCGGACCGCCACCTCTTCTGGCAGCCGCAGACCCGACTTCTTGAGGGCGAGAGCGATCTGCCCCCGGTGATGGGACTCATGGGAGATGAGGTAGCCGATCCACCGCACGGTCTGCCCACCGAAATACCGCGGAGCCGTCTCGCCGCCGGAACCCTGGGCCAGCTCGACCCCAGCCTCCCGCAGCTTACGGATGATCAGCTCGACCGCTGCGGCGGCGACGTATCTCGCTCCTCTGGTTGCGGAGAGGCCTGGTAGAATTGAGCCTGTGGTTGCCCACCCCACACGCTCTCGTCACATTGTGCCGGAGGATCAGGCCCGCGCTGATCGACGACTAGCCCGGAGTGAGTGGCCGATTCGCCGCTACGACCTCGGCCACGAGCCCTCGGACGACATGAGGACCCATACCAGCGGAGCTGAGCGGCTGGCAATGGTCTGGCCGTTGACGGTGGTTTCGTGGGCCCTTGCGGGGCGAGAGATTCCCCAATACGAACGCGAGAATACGCCGGGCGTTCTCCTCTGCTCGGACGTCCCGGAGTGAGTGACCCAGTCCTTCACGACGACTTCAGGGATCTCCTGGTCGCGCTACAGCAGGCTCGCGTCCGCTTCCTGATCGTCGGAGCCCATGCTCTCGCGGTCCATGGAATCCCGAGAGCCACCGGTGACCTGGACGTCCTCGTGGCGCCGGATGCAGAGAACGCAGCACGCCTCATGCTCGCGCTCGGGGACTTCGGCGCGCCGATCGAGAGCCATGGCATCACTGCGCGGGACTTCGAGAACGCCGGCACGGTCTATCAGCTGGGCCTGCCTCCGAGACGGATCGACCTCATGACGTCGATCAGCGGCGTCTCTTTCGAAGAGGCTGAGAATACGGCGATCGAGACCGAGATCGAGGGCCTTCGCGTCCCGGTTCTGGGGCGCAGGCAGCTTGTAGCCAACAAACTCGCATCGGGGCGGCCGAAGGACCTTGCCGATGCTGGATTGCTCGGCGAGGAGCCGGACGACGATCCCCAACCTGGCGAGTAGCCGGTACTCGGCCGGCACCTCATTGGCAGCCTCGAAGCTCAGCGTCCCAACGCCCGCCAGCTGGTCGTACGGATCCGTGGTGTCGCTGCCATCGATGAGGTACACGTTCTCGAAACGGGTCGAGCCCAGCACACTGACTCCGAAAAGGCCGCCATGCCCGACGCCGGCCGTCTGCGACAACAAGCTGATGTAGTGCCGATCGTCCATGCCGAGCGCCGCAGACTGCAGGTACTCGGAGGTGAACACCTGCCCGGTGGACACCTGCCGCGGATCGACCACCGGCGTCGTCTCGACAACGTCCACGGTGTCGCCAAAACCCGCTGGCGGCAGGACGACCTGGAGGTCGGTAGTCCGGTCGAGCCGCACCTGTACCTCGATGAGCTCCTGGGTGATGAAGCCGTCGAGCGCCAGGCGAACCACGTAGACCCCCGGGGCCAGACGGGGGTAGAAGAACCTCCCCTGTTCGTCGGTCTGCGTCAGCTGCACGCCGCCGATCTGGGCCGGGGAGGTCGCCGATACGCCGACACCCGGCAACGGCGTGCCGCTGTCGTCGACCACCTCGCCGGTGAGCTGGCCGGTGGTCCCGGCCAGAGCGGGAGACGAGCGGCAGGGCCAGCAGCAGGATCGCCACCGCCCAGGACTCGAGAGAGACGGTTCGCGATCGGTTCATGGTCTTCCTCCTTCAGGCGTATTCACCACGTCGGCACCTCCTACCAGTCGGGGAAGGGTCCGACATCTCTCTCTCGACCAAAACTCCCGAACTCCTCGATCCCGGCTGAAGCCTCGGGTTCCGGACTCAGGAGAAATAGACGAACCGGGGCAGAAAAGCCCCTCCCAGGCTCGAGCCAGGTTCACCACTCTGGAACCTCCTGCCAGCCGGGGAAGGGTCCGAGATCGATCTTCCAGCCGGTGGGTGACTCCGCGTCGGGGACGGCGCGGAGGTTGGTGAGGGACTCGAGCTTGGCGATGAGCTGCTGGCGCGGCAGGGTGTGGAGCGGGGTTTTGGACAGGTCGGGCATTGGCCAGAGGAATATCGCGCCATCGTCGCCTGCAGACGCGATCCAACGGCCGTCCGGGGAGACGGCAAGGGCAGTTTCGGCCCAGGCGTCCAACTCGGCCCGCCTGGGCCCGAGCAGCAGATGAGGCTCGTCGCCGGATGAGTTCCCCACCTTGATCACGCCCTGCCGGTCCGCGGACACGACGATCTCTCGGTTGGCGTCGAAGATCGCCGTGAGGACCCCCGCGCCATGGGAGCTCAACTCCCGTGAGGTGCCCTGCTTCAGGTCGTGGATCCAGAGCCGCTCCTCCCGGAGGATGAGCGCCGTGTCCCCCTGCGGACTGAGGTCCCGCACGGCGAGGCCCTCGCTATTCGTCTCTTCCAGAACCCGCGGCGTGGCGCCCTTGAGATCCCAGCGTTTGACTGTCTTCCCGCTGTCGACCAAGAGGTCGCCGTCGAGGGTGAACTCCATGTAGCCGAATCCTCCACCATCGCCAGCATCCAAGATGCGGACCTCCTCCGACTCCAGATCCCAGACGCGAATGATCGGGGAACCCGACGTCGCCGCCGCCACCAGGCGGGCCTCCGGTCCCACAGCTACCCCGGCGACGAACCCGAACGCCTCGCTGACGAAGCCGTCCAGCTCACGGACCGGCCCGCCGGCGAAAGGGAGGACTCGCACATGGCCATCTATGTACCCGTTGACCACGAACGACCCGTCGGGTGCCATCGCAAGACTGATGGAACGTTCAAAGATCCCCTCGACTTGGTGCAGAACTCGGGATGGCTCACTGGACGCACGACTGACAGGCCAAAGCCGATCCGATCCGTCTTCCGACGCTGAAACCAGGCGCGCGCCGTCAGGGGTGAAGGCCAGTAGCGCTATGCCCCCTTCGTGTCCTTGGAGAACCCGAGGGTAGGTGCGAGTCAGAGGCCACAGCGAGACCGACGAGAACGCACCTGTTGCGAGCCACCGGCCACTTGGATCGAACGCTACCCCGTAGACGCCGCTGCCGCGTCTCAACCGCAGAGGCTTGGCTTCTGCAGGCGCAACGAGATCCCAAAGGAGGCCACCGCTGTACAGAATCGATCCGGAGGGGTCGAACCGGATGCCGGGCCCCGCCGCCACCCTTCCCCCTCTGAGCATGTGCGTCAGCTCCAGAGGATCATTCTCCAGCGACCAGATGTGAATCGTTCCATTCGTATCAGTGGTCGCGAGCTGTCGGCCCTGTCGATCGAAGGTCAGACCTGAGACGGCCCTCTCGCCTTCCAAGGACGTCACGGACGCCAGGTCGAGGTGTGTGCCTGCCAGAGGAGCGATCCGAGTCCAGTGCCCATCGGCCCAGACAAAACGAGACCGGGTCGGGTCTACTTCGGGGTCAACGTTGGACTCGGCCGGGACCTCCAGCCGGGCGAGAATCTCGGCTTCACCTTCCGCAACAGGCCATGCTCGGAGCACGAGCTCACGGCGTGCCCCAGCCAGCCTTTGCGTGCTAGTGATCAGACGCGTATTGTCGCGGGAGAACCGGAAGAAGAACGTCTCTCCCTGTTCACCGAGAGAGAACGAGCGCAGAAGGCGACCCTCCGGGAAGGTCCAAAGACCCGCCGTCTGCCTGTAGTGGTCCATGTTGGCGGCAACGAGGTCGCCCTTCCGGCTGATCCGCACCTCGAGGGCAACGTCGGTACCCTCGAGGCTCGTCGGAGAACCGCCGTCCCACGGCCAGAGCTTGGCGCCGACCGAAGCCGTCGCCAGCCAGCGACCGTCGGGTCCGAAGTCCAGCGAGTACGGGCTCGAGGTCGCAATCTGGAACTCCGTCGGCCCCCGCCAGAGAGCCTCGAGGGCCAGACGCCGCACCTCGGAGCTGTCCGCCCGCTCGAGGCTGGCGATCGAGTAGGCGATCGTGGCGGTGGGATGATCCTCGAGCTGGAGCTGGGCCAGGGAGAACAGGTTGGCGGCCTTGGCGCGGTTGGCTTCCGCCACCGAGCGGCGCCAGAAGCCACCGACGACCACCAGCACCCCCAGCAACACGGCGAAGCTCGCCGCGATCACCGCTCGGCGGCGTCGTTTGCGCCGCTCGGCGTGGCGGGTCATGGCCTCGCCATAGACCTCTTCGGCGGTGCTCAAGCCGCCCTGGTAGCGTTCTCGCCAGAGCGCGAACTCGCCGAACGAGGTACCGCTCCAGAGCAGATCGTCCGGCCGGCCCCGCTCCTCCCACATCTGCGCCGCCTGGCGGAGCTGGTCGCGCAGCTGGGCGCTGTCGGCGTCCTGGGTCTGCCAGCGGACCAGCCGCGGCCAGTTGCTCAGCAGCGACTCGTGGATGATCTCGATGCGGTGGTGGGCGGGGTCTTCTTCGTCCTCGGCGGGGATCTCGTAGGAGGTCAGGAGGCGGGCGTCGATGAGTGTGTTGAGGACCTTTTCCGCATCCTCTCGCCGCTCGCCGTCGCCGAATACGCTCAACAGCTCCTTGCGGTCCCGCGCCGCGCGGGTCCCTTCGGCGGTCACCAGGTTGCGGAACAACTCGCGGACGACCGAGATCCGGTCGTGCCCGATCTTCTCCAGCGTCGCTTCGGCGTGGCGGGCGAGAGCTCCGCCGACGCCACCGATGTGCTCGTACGCCTCGCGGGTCAGCAGACCCTGCCCGCGGTCGCGATGATCCCAAAGCCGGGCCGCGGCGAAGGCGAGCAGCGGCAAGGCGCCGCGCTCGTGCCCAACCTCCCCCACCATCTCTTCGACCAGCGAGTCCTCTTCGAAACGGTAGCCGCACTTGAGTGCCGGCTGCACCAGGGCTCGCCGAACGGCCCCACCGGACAGCGGCTTGAGGGGCGTCAGCTCACTGAAGATGGGCGCCAGGCTCTCCTGCTGGGAACAGAAGCCGAGAAAGTCGTCGCGCATGGAGAGCAGCACATGCACGTCGGCCTCGAGGGCCAGCCGTCCCAGGAGCTGCGAGAACCGCGTCTGCACCTCCGGCGGATTGAGGGTGAAGAGCTCCTCGAACTGATCGACGATCACCAGGGCCTGCTGGTGCTGCCGGCGCCAGCGGGAGACCAGCGAGACGGCCACATCCGTCTCCTCGAATCCGAGGAGCTCCCGGACCGCCTCTGGGTCGCCGGAGACCTCGTCGGCCAGCGCCTGGGCGAGCGCGGTCATGGGCCGGCTTCCCGGTGTCGTCACCACCGCCCGCCATCCGGTGGGCATGACCGGTAGCAGGCCGGCCCGCAGGAACGAGCTCTTGCCGGCCCCCGAGGGCCCGATGAGCCCCAGCAGATGCGGCCGCTGGAGCTTCTTCCACATCGCCTCGACCTCGAGCTCGCGGCCGAAGAAGTACTCGGCATCCGCCTCGGTGAACGACGCCAGGCCGGGATAGGGCCTGAGGTCCTCGGCCCCCGCCACCCGCAGCGTCACCTCTTCCAGGGCTCGCGACAGCGCCGCGGCCGAGGCGTGGCGCTGCTCCTTGCGCCGGGCTACCGCCTGAGTCAGCACCGCAGCCCACGGCGACTCGGGGATCTCGGGCGGCTCGTGATGGATCCCCTGCCAGATCTGCTGCCGCACCGCGAAGCTCCCCAGGCCCCCGGGGGCGACCATCTCCACCAGCACGACGCCGGCCGAAAAGACGTCGCCGCGCGCATCCACCGCTTCGCCCCGCGCCTGCTCGGGCGACATATAGGCCGGCGTGCCGGAGACCGTGCCCGCCGTGCCCTCCGCCAGGCCCTTGGCGATGCCGAAGTCCATCAGCACGACCCGGCCCGAGCGGGTCATCATCAGGTTCTCGGGCTTGACGTCCCGGTGCACCAGGCCCGCCTCGTGGATGGCCTCGAGACCGGCCAGGAACTGCGCCGCGATCTCGCGCGCCTCGGCCAGCTCCAGAGGCGCCCGCATCTTGAGGATGTCCAGCAGGGTGATGCCGTCGATGTACTCCATCGACACCAGCTCCTGGCCGTCGAGCTCCACCAGGTCGTACACCCGGCAGACATTCGGCGAGATCACCTCGCGCGCGGCGCGCACTTCCTGCCGCAGAAGCTCCAGGGCGCGCGGCTCCTCGAGCAGCTGGCGCCGCAGGGCCTTGAGCGCCAC
>CALZJC010000140.1 GCA_945787525.1 Thermoanaerobaculia bacterium
GGGCCGCTCGACGAGCTCGGTGGGCCGCCCGTCCTCGACCAGGCGGCGGTCTTCGAGCACCAGCACGCGATCGAAGTAGAGGGTCTCCTCGATGTCGTGGGTCACCGCCAGCAGCGTGACGTCGCCCCACAGCCGGCGAGCTTGCGCCAGCAGGCCGCGGCGCTGGTCGCGGGCCAGGCCGCGGAACGGCTCGTCGAGGATCGCCAGCCGAATGCCCGGGCGGAGCAGCGCGCGGGCCAGCCGTACCCGCTGGCCCTCGCCGCCCGAGACCAGGCCGCCGCTCTCGCCCAGGGGCGTCTGCAGGCCGTCGGGCAGCTCTTGCAGCAGATCCAGCAGATCGGCCTGGCGCACCACCTGACCCACCTCGCCGGCACCGTCGCCGCCGCCGCCGTAGAGCAGGTTGTCGAGCAGCGAGCGGTTCCACAGCTGGACCTGCGGGTCGACCCAGGCGGTGGTGCGCCGCAACGCAGCGAGGCGGTCCGCGCCGAGCGGCTCCCCGTCGACCAGCAGTCCGCCCGCCGCCGGGCGGTACCAGCCGAGGAGCAGACCGACCAGGCTCGATTTGCCGGCGCCGGAGGGGCCGACGACGGCCAGATGCTCGCCGGCGGCGATCTCGAGATCGATCTCTTCGAGGATGCCGTGGCCGGCGACCCGCACCGCCACGTCGTCGAGACGCACGGTGACCGGGCCAGTGCCCTCGGAGGGCCGAGACGGCGGCGCCCCGTCGCTCTCGTCCGGTGCGCCGAGCGGCTCGAGCAGGCGCAGGGCGATGCTGCGGTGGCTGGGGTACTGGTGGGCGACCAGCAGCGCCGAGAGGCGCCCCAGGTTGAACAGGTTGAGGCTCCAGAAGACCAGCAGCAGCACGCCGCTGGTGAGGTCGCGGCGGGCGAGATGGTCGACCAGCAGCCAGCCCACGAGGCCCAGCAGCAGCGGATGCAGCACCAGGTCCAGCCCGACGATCATCTTCTCGCGTCCCAGTCGCGCCGCGACCCACTCGACCAGCAAACTCTCGTGCTCGCGCTCCACCGCCCGCTGGGCGCCATGGGTGCGGAGGGGAACCAGCCCCAGCAGCGCGTCGAGGTAGAACCGGCTGAGGGCGGCGGCGTGCTCGCGCTCGCGCAGATCGCGCTCGGTGAGCCAGGGCAGGGCCAGGAGCGGCAACCCGAGGGCAACCAGGGTTGCCGCCAGCGCCAGCGGTAGGCTGCCGGGATCCAGCCAGACGATCGCCGCGGTGGTCAGGAACAGCTCGAAGACCGTTCGTCCGACGCCCTCTCCCAGCTCCGGTAGCAGCCGCAGGCGATGCACGTTGTGGCAGCGCGAGGCGAGGTCCGAAGTAAGCCGGCTGCGGAAGTAGCGGTCGCCCAGCTTCGGCACCTTGGCCAGGAAGGCGATGCGCAGTTTGGTCTCGAGCTGGCGGCCGAGCCGCAACACACCCTTGGCCACCGGCCACTCGAGCAGCAGCAGGACGGCGAGAAACGCCAGCAGCGCACCGACGGCGGCGACCCGTTGCGCGGTCAGACCGAGCTCGCCGCCGACGTCGAAGAAGCCGCGGAAGAGAAGGGCCTCGAAAACCACCCCACCGGTTGCGACCACCAGAAGGCCCGCCAGGGCGGCCAGCGCCCCTCGCCCGGAGGAGCGCACCAGACCCCAGAGCGTGCGGCCGGGGCGGCTGGGTGGCTCGTTGACCGCCGCCGCCAGCTCGGGCGATAGCCGGGCCTCGGATGGCGCGGCGCGGCGACCCCTGCAGCGCACCAGGACGGCGCCGCGGAGCATCAGGCTCTCGGGCTCGGGTCCGGCGCCGGCGCCGGCCCCGGAGTCTGGCCCGCCGGCAGGCGGCAGCGGTGCCGGCCGCACCGACCAGTAGGCGTCGGGAACCGATTCCGGCTCGCCGGTCGCCTCGGCGGCGGCGCGCGCGCCAAGCGTCTCGACCAGCGTGCCGGCGGCGCGCCCGGCTGCCAGCCCGCCGCCGTCCACGATGCTCTGGACCATCCGGGTGGCGGCATCGAGGGCGGCCAGCGGTGCCCAGTCCGGCTCGGCGGCGGCGTCGTCGATGAGTCGGCGGGAGCGCCGTTTCCGCAGCCCGAGCCGGGCGAGCCGGGCGGTGAGGGTGGCGCGCGACTCGTCACCGCCGGCCCACTCGCGCCAGGCCGCGGCCGGCACCGGCAGCTGGTGGATATAGAGCTCGGAGAGGAAGCGCCGCCCGGTGGGCCAGCGCCGTCCGGTGGCCGGATCCATGATCTGCAGCCAGCCGCCGTGACGGCGCCAGACGATGACGAAATGGGTCAGCCCGCTGGGCTGGCGAACCACCACCATGGCCGGCAGCGCCGCCGCCTCGGGCACCAGCAGATGGTCGGCCGGCAGCATGATCTGCTCGGCGTCGAGGCCAAGAGTGACGGCGGCCTCTTCGAGGGTGTCGATGGAGGTGCCGTCGAGATCGGTCTGGCAGGCCTCGCGCAGGCGGCCGTAGGAGGCGCGGATGCCGTGGCCTTCGAGCAGGCTCGAGAGGCAGGCCGGACCGCAGTCCATCGCCGAGGTCTGGACGACCTCCGGCGCCAGGCGGCGGCGCCGTCGGCTCACGGGGCGCTCGCCTGCCGTGCCGGGTCAGCGGCCGCGGCCGGCCGGTCGAGCAGCTTGCCGGCGCTGCGCAGCACCAGCGCGGCGGGTGACAGCCGCTCGACATCGACCTCGATCGTGCCGGGCAGGCCGTGCTCGAGCGGCAGCGAATCGTCGGTAGGCGCTACGTCGAGCTCGACCCGGATGCGGCCGTCCTGCGCCTCGCTACCGACCCGCGCCACGGTGGCGGGAATGCTGCCGTAGCGGGTCGAAGGAAAACCGGTGAGGCGCAGGCGGGCCGACTGGCCCGGGTGGATCCGGCCGACGACGTCGGCAGGGTCGAACTCCGCGACCGCACGGATGCGGCCGGTCGGCACAACCGCGGCCAGGCGATCGCCCTCTACGACATAGGCGCCGGCGCCGAGCGGCGCCACCTCGCCCAGGCGGCCGGCGGCGGGAGCGCGGATGTGGCGTTGCGCCAGCTCCTGACGCAGACCCTCGATGGCCGCGGTGATGGCGGCTCGCTCGCCCTCGAGCTGGGCGGTCTCGCGCCGCAGGTTGTCGAGCTCGGCGCGCCGCGTTGTCTCCGCGACCTGCTGGTCGCCCTGCAGCCGCGTCAGGCCGTCGCGCAGAGATTGGGCGGCCGCCTGTTTGCGGGTCGCTTCGCTGCGGGCCCGTTCGAGCTCCTGTTTGGGGACCAGGCCCTCGTCCTCGAGGGCCACCTGATCGGCGGCCTCCTTGGCGGCCTGGGCGGCCGCCTCTCGGGCCTCGGCGTAGCGCGCCCGCGCCTCATCCACTTCGGCCTGCCGGGCGGCGCGCCACTGATCGAGGGCGAGCCCGACGCCGCTCAGCTCGAGGGCGAGGGACTCGAGCTGGCTCTCGAGACCGGTGAGGCGCGCCTGCTGTTCTTCGAGACGGGAGCGCTGCTCTTCGACCTCGAGCTCGACCAGCAGCTGTCCCTCGGTCACCTCGGCGCCGAGCTCCATGTCCACCCGCACGATACGACCCGCCACCGGCGCGTCCACGGGATGCACCTGGCGGTCGACCTCGGCCCTGGCCGAGGTACTGACGGCCAGGACGATGACCCGGCTGCCAAAGAACCAGCCCGCCCAGAGACCCAGGAGCGCCGCCGCCACCAGCGCCTGGATCAGCCAGCCGGCCGGTCCGTCGGTGCGCAGGGCGCGTAGCGTGCGAGAGAAGTTGTTGGCCACCGATGGCTAAGGATAGTGCAGTCCGGGGAGCGGCAACGAGGTGCGGCAAAACAGAACGGGGACAGCCATCAGTGGCTGTCCCCGTTGTTCAGCTGCGGCCGGCTGACCGGCCCGGCGTCGTGGCTACTCGAGAATGGCGATCGCCGGCGGTCCGTCGTGGCCGTCGATGCGCAGCTCGATCGGCCCGACGCCCGCCTGCCGCGGGAATCTCGCGCTGTTGCTCTGCGGCTCGCGTGCCGGATAGAGAAAGGGCACACCGGCCGGCCAGGAGGAATTCGAGGTTGCCAGGGCTTTTGCCTTCATAGCGGATACTCCATCTGGTTGCATGGATTAACGCGAGAATCCGGCCAGAAAGTGATCACCCCATTGACCGCCCGCTTGCACGGGCGCCGAGCGCCGGCCGTCGATGGTCACGCCGCGGCAGGCTTCACTGCCCGGTAGGTCACCGAGCGGACCTTGCCGCGCAGCTCGTCGGCCGAGACGCCGGCTCGCTCGAGCATGTCGAGCAGGTCACCGGGAATCTCGCCGCCCAGCAGCTTGACCGCGTCCGAGTCCATCAGCATCTCGATCTCGGTCAGCCCGGCGGCGCTCACGGCGGCGAAGTAGTCGTCGCGCTGCTGGGCGCCGGCGACGCAGCCGACGTAGGCCAGCAGGTCGTTGCCCACCGCCGCGGGCAGCGGTCCGTCGAGCACGATGTCCGAGATCACCAGCCGGCCGCCGGGCTTGAGCACGCGGGCCGTCTCGGCGAAGACCCGCGCCTTGTCCGGCACCAGGTTGATCACGCAGTTGCTGGTCACGGCGTCGATCGAGCCGTCCTCGACCGGCAGATCCTCGAGCCGCCCCTGGCGGAACTCGACCTGTGAGAAGCCGGCGTCGCGGGCGCCTTGGCGCGCCCGACCGATCATCTCCGGCGTCATGTCGACGCCGATCACCCGACCCTCGTCTCCGACCCGCTGGGCGGCGAGGAATGCGTCGAGGCCCGGTCCGGAACCGAGGTCCAGAACCGTCTCGCCGGGCTCGAGGGCGAGCAGATCTATGGGCGCTCCGCAGCCCAGGCCCAGGTTGGCCTCGGCGGGGACCGACTCGAGCTGGTCGGTCGAATAGCCGATCCGCCCGGCGGCCTCACCGGGTTCGGTGGCGGTCGACGAGCAGCTGTTGCCGCAGCAGGAGCTCGACGTCTCGGCGATGCCGGCGTAGCGCTCTCGTACCTTCTCGACCACCGCCTCGCCTTCGCTTGGCAGGGTCTCTCGGATCGTCGTGTCAGTGGTCTTGCTCATAAGATCCTCCAGATTCCAGACAGGTTGGTATTTCCAGGATTGGACAACTATCGAAACCTCTCGAGAAAAAAAGCTCAGCCTTTCAGGAATCCCTGCAGCGCTGCCAGCGCCTGGGGATTCGGGCTGCAATAGACCCACTGTCCTCGCTTCTCGCAGTCGATGAGGCCAGCCTGCCGCAGCTCCTTCAGGTGGTGAGAGACCGTCGACAGGCCCACCTGGCAGCAGCCGGCGATCTCGGACACCGTCTTGCCGCCGTCGCCCACCTCGAATCGGCACTCGTCGCCACACTCGTCCCGCAGCATCTGCAGGATCGCCAGCCGGTTGGGATCCGACAGGGCCTTGAAGATGGTCGCCAGCTCGTTAATGTTCATGCGTTTCGACATTTCGAAGAACTTCGAAATAATAACCGGACTCTTCGCGCGTGTCAAGTCGCCGCGCCGGCGACATAGGCTCGGCTATGCCTGCCTCAGCGCGCCTTGCCAGCAACGCCGATGGCTCGCCCATACGGCAAGCCAAGTCGAAGACACAACACTAGCCGCCGACTCGCTTCAGCCGCAGCGCGTCGGCCTCGGCGATGCGGTCGGTCGTGTCGTAGAGATCGATCAGGTGGCCCAGGGCGTCCTGGGTCCGCCGGTGATCCGGTCCGCGCCTGGCCGCCAGGCTCTCGTAGCTGCTCAGCAGCAGCGGCTCGGCCTCGCGGTACCGGCCGAGGGCGGTGAGGCAGGAACCCAGCGCGCTCTCGGCCTGGGCGATGCGCCAGTGGTTGGGCGGCAGGGTGCTGGTCAGGGCCGCGATGCCCTTGCGCAACAGCGGCTCGGCCGTGACTGCTCTACCCTGCTCCACCAGCAGATCGCCCAGCGCCATGTACGAGACGCCCACCTGGTTGTGCTCTTCGCCGAATATTCTGACGCGGATGGCCAGAGCGTCGCGCAGCTGCACCTCGGCCTGTGCCAGCTTGCCCTGGGCCTGCAGCACCTGACCCAGGTTGTGGATGTGGATCGCCACCAGCCGATGATCGCGGCCGAGCTGCTTCTCGCGGATCGAGATCGCCTCGCGGTAGAGCTCCTCGGCGCCCGGGAAGTCGCCCTTCTCGCGCAGCAGCCGGCCGAGGTTGTTGATGCTCTCGGCCAGGATCGGATTGTCCGGGCTCAGGCTGCGGCGGCGCATCGCCAGCGCTTCGCGCAGCATGCCTTCGGCGGACTCGAGGTCGCCCTGGATGCCGAGGAAGACGCCCAGGTCGTTGAGGCTGTCGGCTACCAGTGCGTGGTCTTCGCCCAGCGCCTCGCGGCGAAGCTTCAGTGCCTCGCGGAACGGTGGTTCGGCGCCCGCCCAGTCGCCGACCTCGGTGAGCAGGATGCCCAGGTTGGCCAGCAGCGCCGCCAGCTCGGTGCCGGAGCCGCCCTCGACGGCCCGCTGGATGACGATCGCCTCGCGCATCAGCTTCTCCGCCACCGGATAGCGGCCGCGCTCCTGGTGGAGCAGCGCCAGATTGTTGAGGCTCTCGGCGAGGTCGGGATGGTCGACGCCGACGTGGTACCTGCGGCGCATCTCCAGGGCCTCGTTGAACAGCGGCTCGGCGCCGTCGTAATCACCCCGCTGGCGCAGCACCACGCCCAGGTTGTTGAGGCTCTGGGCTACGGCGGGGTGATCGCCTCCCAGCACCTGCCGGCGCACCTTGAGCGCCTCGCGCAGCAGCGGCTCAGCGAGCTCGTAGAGACCCAGGTTGCGGTAGACGTTGCCGATCGCCTGCATCAGGGTCGCCTGCACCTCGGGCTGGTCCTGGAGCTCGCGGGTCACGCGCTGCGCGCCGCTGTCGAGGATCTCTCGGGCGGTGATCGTCTCGCCGCCCTGCACGTTGGGGTCGGAGACCCGGAAGATCTCCTGCAGAAAGGTCACCACCTGCTCGGCGCGGTCGCGTTCGTGTTGCGCCGCGTCGCGCTCGAGGGCGATCCGCGACGCCTGCACCGCCATCGTCACGGCGAAGCCGAACAGCAGCGCCCCGATGGTCGTGGCGACCCCGATGGGGACCCGGTTGCGCTGCACGAACTTGCGCGCCCGATAGCGCAGGCTGTCCTTGTGCGCCCGCACCGGCAGGCCGTCGATAGAGCGGCGCACGTCCTCGGCGAACTGCTCCACCGTGCCGTAGCGGCGCTGCGGCTCCTTGCGCAGCGCGGCCAGCAGGATGGTGTCCAGATCGCCGGTCAGAATCCGTTTGAGCTGGTGCGGCTGGACGCTGCGCGCCCGGCTGACCGCCTCGGGCGTGATCGTCGTCTCGCCGTCGCCGTTGCCGTGCGAGGGTACGGTCTCGACCCGGTTCACCGCGGTGCTCGGCCGCTCGGGCGGTACCTCGACCACGGCCCGCTCGACCTCCTTGGCGGTGCGGGAATCGACCTGGTAGGGCAGGTGGCCGGTCAACAGCTTGTACAGCAGAACGCCCAGCGAATAGACGTCGCTGGCGGTGGTGATGGCGCGGCCCTGGACCTGCTCCGGGCTGGCATAGAACGGCGTCATCGGCCGCAACATCGTCGCGGTCAGCTCCACCGGCACCGGGAACTGCTCCGGCTTGAGCAGCTTGGCGATGCCGAAATCGAGCAGCTTGGCGCTGCCGTCGGCGGTGACCAGGATGTTGCTCGTCTTGATGTCGCGGTGCACCACCAGGTTCTGATGGGCGTACTGGATCGCGGCGCAGATGTCGAGAAAGAGCTGCAGCCGCTGGAAGACGGTCAGACGGTTGCGGTCGCAGTACTCATCGACCGGAATGCCGTCGATATACTCCATGACGAAATAGGGCAGGCCATCCTCGGTGGAGCCGCCGTCGAGCAGCTTGGCGATGTTCGGATGGTCGAGGCCGGCGAGGATCTGACGCTCGGTGCGGAAGCGGTGCAGCAGATCGTCGCTCTTCAGCCCCCTTCGGATCACCTTGAGCGCCACCAGCCGCTGAAAGCCGTCTTCGCGGACCGCCAGGTAGACCCGGCTCATGCCGCCCTCACCGAGCTTGCGCAGCAGCCGGTACGGGCCGATGTTGCCCTCGACCTGCTCGGATGGGCCGTCAGCCAGGATCTGGCTGATGCGGCCGGGCAGAGCCGGCTGTTCGAGGAACTCCTCGCTCTCGGAGTCGGCGGCGAGCAACGACTCGACCTCGCGCCGCAGCGCCTCGTCGTCGCCGGTCTGATCGTTCAGAAAGCTGTCGCGCTCTACCGGTGGCAGCTCGGCGGTGGCCGCGAAGATCTCCTGGACGCGCCGCCAGCGCTCAGGCTCCATCGGTCGCCTGCGAGGTCATGTAGCGGTAGAGCCAGGCTTTGGCCACCCGCCAGCGGCGCACGATCGTCGGCACCGACAGACCCAGGTGCTGGCCGATCTCGCTGTTCTTGAAGCCGCCGAAGAAGCGCAGCTCGACGATGTTGGCCAGCTCCGGGTCGACCTCGGCGAGCTCCTTGAGCGCGTCGTCGACCGCCACGTAGTCGGGGGCGCGCTCGATGGAGACCTGGGGCGCGTCGTCGAGCGGGATCTTCATCATGCGCGCCGCCAGGGCGTAGAATTGGAGGCTGTTCTTCCAGTCGATCCGGGTCTGGTCGACGAGGCGGAGATAGGCCTCGTTGACCAGCGCCGTGGTCTGGAGCGTGTGACCCTGGCGCTCTCGGCGCAGGTAGCGCGAGGCGAGATCGTGCAGCTCGTCGTAGACGACGGGCATCAGCTTGTCGAGGGCTTCGCCATCGCCGTTACTCCAATCGACGAGGAGCTGGGTGACGTCGCCTGAAGGCTCTTCCGCCATCAACGGACTCCAAGAGCGCTCGAGAAACTCCATGGTGGGAACGACCAGACTATACCTTGCCACTCCCATCGGACGGCCCCTATGAGCGTTGTCACAGGAGTCGGCCTGACCATGCGCCACGTTACGGCTGCGAGCGCGAGTTGCCCGCCGTGACGACTACAGAAGATTAACAAGTTTCCGGTGATGGCGGGGACCGCCGACCGGCGGATACGGCCGGCGCGGCAGTGAGTTGGTGAGAAGTGCAGGCTAGCGCCGCTGAAAAGCGGCCACATGGCCCACCGCGGCGCAGGCGGTGACCGTTTCCGCGGTCATGCCCGGCAGCCGAGCGGCGCGCGCGTACTCGCCCGGAGCGTCGACCGCCGACAGCAGAGTGTTGTCGGTGTTGATGGTGGCGCGCACGCCGCTCTCCAGCCAGCGCGGCAGGGGGTGCTCACCGATCGTGGCGATGGCCCCGGTGTGCACGTTCGACGTCAGGCAGGCTTCGATGACCACCCGGCGCTCGATCACCACCTCGAGCGCCTCGGGGTCCTCGGCCAGGGTGGTGCCGTGGCCGATGCGCTGCGCGCCGAGCACGGTCACCGCCTCGAGAATCTCGCGCGCCGGACGCCCCTCGCCAGCGTGTACCGTACGGCCGATGCCGCGGCGCCGCGCCTCGGCGAAGGCGCTCGCATAGGCGGCCATGCCCCAGCTGTGCTGTGGCCGCGGCGCGCCCGCCAGGTCGATCCCCACGACTCCCGGGCGCTCGGCGGCGATGGCCACCAGCTTCTCGATGACGGCTGGCGGCTCCCCGAAGAGGGTGCAGAGGATCAGGCCGGCGCGCCCGCCGAGCCCGTCCAGGGCGGCGTCGACGATGCGCTCCATGGAGGCCTGCAGATGGAGCTGAGGCGCGAAGCGGACTTCGAGAGTCCTGACTCCTTCGCGCGCCGCGTCTTCGCAGATCTCGGCCGCCACCCGGCGTACCGACGCCTCGTCCTGCAGCACCGCCAGGGTCACCCGAAAGCGCTCGAGAGCGGCCGCCAGACCCATGCCCGGCTGAAAGGCGATGTCTTCGGGCACCTCGACGCCCGCCACCCGGGCCAGCTCGCGCAGCGTTTCCAGCCGCAGCGAGCCATCGAGATGGCGGTGGAGGTCGGAGAGCCCGCTCTGGGGAAGGTCCATTGCAGACGCGAGAGGGTATCAGCAGTGTCGCCATTTTCGGGGTGCTTCGGAGGGGTAACAAGAAAAAGGCGCCGCGGAAGACCGCGGCGCCTGAAGTGACGGAAGGAGGAGAGGAGCTACCGCAGGATGCGCACTCCCACCTGGATCTCTCGCGGATCGCCGCCACCGCTGCGCACGGTGCCGTCGAAGTTGAAGATCAGCTCACCGACCTCGGGCACCAGGAAGTTGGGCTCGTCGGTCAGGTTGAACACATCGATGACCGGCTGCACGGTCCAGCTGCCGACCTGGAAGTCCTTGGACAGCCTGACGTCGATGGCCTGGAACTCGTTGTCTTTCTTGCCTTGATTACGCTGGAAGACCTCGCCGCCGATGGTGCAGACGCCGCCGGGGATGCAGCGCTCGGTGGGAGCAAACGAGGTCAGACCGCCGTCCGGGGCGATGTCCCGCGGCTGGGCGTCCAGGTAGGTGAAACGCACATTGACGTTGATGTCGTAGGGCGCCAGCCAGCTCAGCCAGAAGTTGAACCGGTTCTCCTGATGGCGGTCGGAGTAGCCGAACTCGGGACCCAGGTTCGTTGGGTTGGCATAGCGGAGGGTGAACGGGTCGCGTTCGTTGTCGTCGTCCGATTCGTCCTTGGAGTTCGTGTAATAAGCCTGAAACTGATAGTTGTCCGACCAGCGCTTGTTGACGCCGACGGTAATGCCCTGGTAGCGGCTCTTGGCGTTCGACGTCACGGCGAGCAAGCCCTCGTTGGTACTGCACCCGAGACCGTTGGAGCCGTCGGGTCCCAGGCCGGACGACCACGGGCAGCCGAGCAGCGGAGAGTTGTGGTTGACCCAGCGGGTGATGTGGTCGGTCTTGGAGTAGTTCGCTTTCACCAGGAGGGCCCAGTTCGGCTTGACCTCGCGCTCCCAGGAGGCCGCGAAGCTCCAAGTCTGCGGCAGCTGGAAATCCCTGTCGAAGACATAGACGTTGGGCTGGAACGGCGTGCCGGCCACCTCGGGCGGCAACAGGTTGGGCCACTCCGGCGGCCGGAAGAAGCTGGCTGCGAACAGCGTCTGACCGATGCTGCCGTTGGTCGAGCGGACCGAGGCCAGGGTCAAGGCTGGGATCCGCGCCGCGAACAGACCGGCGCTGAAGCGAAACACCTCGCTAGCTCTTCCCTTGGGAGTATACGCCAGGGCAAACCGCGGTTGGATGACGTCGTCGTCCGGGATTGTGCCGTCTGACGGGAAGTCCACCGGCCCAACCGCCGAGTCCCGGGTGGTGCCGATGAAGTCCGCGAAGAAGACCTCGTTGGCGGGGGAGATGGTGTCTGGCTGGTCTGTCAGCTCCCAGCGCACACCCAGCTCGACGGTCATGTTCGGCTTAGGCCGCCACTGGTCCTGGATGAAGATCGCAGTTTCCTTCTGTCCGAGGGCCTGCGTGCCCGCCTCTTCCACCGTACGGCCACCGACGCCCGCCTGCTGCAGGAAGAGCAGCAGAGGGCCGACGATATCGGTGCCCGGGGCGCAGGTACCGTTGGTGCTGGTGTTGAAGTTGGAAAAGTCGGAGGTGGCGCATTCGACGTAGCCCGGGCCAAGGTTGACGTAGTTCCGGAAGCCGTCGAACGAGCTGAAAATGTAGCGGCCGTTGGCGAACCCGATGAAGGTCTGGGACGAGGTCACGTCGTTGTACTCGGCCCCGGCCTTGAAGGAGTGGTTGCCCCGCAGCAGCGAGACGTTGTCATTCAGCTGGAGGCGGTCGTCGTCGTAGATGACCGGGATGAAGAACGGCATGCCTACGCGGACGCCGAGGGCGAAGTCGAACGCCGTGTCGGGGAACGGCCGGTCCTGACCCGGCACCTGCGGTCCGTCGTAGGGGCGCGGCCGCCACTCCTTGGCGTACTGGCCGCGGAACTCGTTCAGCTTGTTGTCGGAGAGGTTCGAGAACAGCGATGCGGTGTAGCCGTGCGCGTAGTCGGTCTCGACGGCGTTGGCGCTGGCGCCCCAGCTGTCGACCTCGAAGGTGCCGTTGACCTGCTGCGAGTAGTGGTAGGCCCAACGGCCGGTGAACAGGTTGCTGTCGTTCACCTGGTAGTCGAACTTGGCCAGATAGGCGTCGCCGTCGTCGGTGCGGGTGATGGGTGCGTTCTCGTTTGGCAGCCCGACGCTGGCGAGGAAGTCGACCACATCGGCGGGGATGCGATCGGGGTTGGTCTGCTTGGTCTGCTCGGCCCGCTGCCGGTCGGCGGCAAGGAAGAAGAACGCCTTGTCCTTCTTGACTGGACCGCCGATAGTGAACCCGAGCTGGTTCTGATCGAAGCTCGAGTCCGGCTCACGGCCACCGCCCCTGAGCTGCGGGTTCGACGACAGGCTGTCGCTCTTGAAGAACGTGTGGTACGAGCCGTGGAAGCTGTTGGTGCCCGACTTGGTGACCACATTGACGAAACCGCCCGAGGAGCGGCCGAACTCGGCCGGGGCGCCGTCGGTGATGACGATCATCTCCTTGACGGCGTCGATGTTGAAAACGAATGCTGGTCGCTGGCCGCCGCGCTGCTCGCCGAAGAACGGGTTGTTGAAGTCGGCGCCGTCGACCATGACGTTGTTGTTGATGCCCTTCTGGCCGTTGATCGACAGCTCCTCGCCGTCGGGGCCCTGGACGATGGTCACGCCCGGGGTGAGCTTGGCGTGGGTGAGGAAGTCGCGACCGTCGTTGGGCAGCCCCTCGATTGTGCGGTCGTCGAAACGGATCTGGCCCTCGGTGCGGCTCGTCTCGATGAGCGGCGCCGCGTCGGTGACGGTGATCTCCTCGCCCACGGCCGACAGCTGCAGCTCGACGCGCAGGTTGATCCGCTGGCCGAGGGCCAGCTCCAGCCCTTCGCGGATCAGGGTGGCGAAGCCCTCGAGCTCGAAGGTGACGGCGTAGGGACCGAGCGGCAGGAGCGGGGCCTGGAAGAAGCCGCTGTCGGCGGTGCTGATGATGCTCTCGTATCCGGTAGCGACGTTGATCACGCTGACGGTGACGCCGGGCAGGCCTCCACCCTCCTCGTCTACAACAGTGCCCTGGATGGTTCCGGTAATGGCTTGAGCGTGCACTACGGGTGCCGCAAACAGGCACGCCGCGGCCACGCCGACGACTGCGAGTCGCGCGCGCAACGACATAGAGATCCTCCTTGCCATCGAGTGGCGGTGGTGAGGTTAGCTGTCTAGTCCCGGACGATTATACGCGACGGTCGGATGGTAAGAACACCGCACCCTGGGGTGGTCTCTTGTTCTCTCCGGGTGGTCGATCGGAGGCGGCCTTACGGAGAAGCAGCAGGGCCAGCGCCAGGGCGCTGATCGCCGTGATCGCGGCCCCCAGCAGCACCGGCGCCGACTGGAAGTAGAAGCGCACGTCATGCACGCCCGGCCCCAGCTGCACGGCACGCTGGATGACGTTGGCGCGCAGGATGTCGGCCGGCCGGCCATCTACTTCGGCCCTCCAGCCCGGGTAGAAGAGGTCGCTCAGAACCAGGAAGGCCGGGCCGGTGGCGTCGACCCGCAGGCGGATCTCGTGCGCAGTGGCGGCTTCGACGACCGCGCTCCCGCCGCCGCCCGGCGAGTCGTCCATCGCGGGCGGCTCGTGCAGGATGACCTGGCGACGATACGGGTGGCTCTCGGCCAGTAGCAGCCGGCGCGCCTCGTCGTCGTTCGCGAGCACGAAGTCGGGCACCACGAAGGCCCTGGGCAGCGTGTCCTTCACCCGATAAACGAAATAGGGGCCGGGTACCGGTAGAGGCTCGAGATGAAGAGCGACCGACGAGTGCTGCTGCCCGCCGGACCACAAAGGCGCGGGGCAGCACCTCCTTGACGCGGTAGGCGAAATAGGCGCCCGGCACCGGCAGCGGCTCGAGATCGGGATGACGCGTCGGCCACAGGCTGATCAGGTAGCGCACGTTCCACAGCCGGGCCATTCGGATCAGGCCGGGGTAGACCTCGAGCCTGCCTTGCTCGACGGTGAAGGTGCGGCGCACCAGCCCCGGTTCGTGGGCCGGCTCTCCCCAGACGCTCGCCAAGCGGGTGGGCACCAGGTTGACGTAGCCGTCCACCGAAGCGAGGCCCCAGAGCAGGTTGCTGCTCGGCTGCAGCATGGCGCGCTGTTCGATGTAGGGCTCGAGATCACCCTGCCAGCCGCCGGCACGCGAATAGGCCTGCCAGTGCGACTCCACGCCGCCGACCGAGAAGATGCGAAACTCCCCCGGCTCCGACTGCAGTGCTCGCGCCGTGCCGGGCGGCTCCATCCAGCGGTCGGCCGGGGCCAGGGGAAGCTGGCGCAGCTGTTGGATCGGCAGCTCCACGGCCGTCAGCGCCAGGGCGAAGACCGCGAAGACGGCCGGCATGGCCGGCCGCGACCCGGCGCGCCCCAGCCTCTTGCGGATCTCGGTCCAGCCGAGAGCCGCCAGCACCGCGAGCGACAGCTCGACGAACAGCAGGTAGCGAGTCGGAAAACGGAAGGCGCCGAAGCCCGAGATGACCGGGTACAGGACACGGTAGAAGGGGGTCAGCGGCCCGAGCATGAGGAGCAGGGCGGCGACACCGGACAGGGCGAAGAGACGGCCGTGCCAGCTCTTGCGGAATGCCAGCACGACCCCGGCCAGCGCGAGCAGCAACGGCAGCAGCCCGAGGTAGCCGTAGTTCTCCCAGAAGATCGTGCCCCGATAGGTGATCCGTCCCGGGTCGCCGCTGGCCCAGGGCGCGAGGAAGGTCAACAGATCGGGCAGGTGGTACGGGAACTCGGAGGCGGTCGACAGGTCGATGCCGCCGGCGCGCCGCGACAGCGAGGCCAACTCCAGCGTCGGCAGGATCTGCACCGCACCGAGGCCGCCACCCAGGAGCAGGCTGGCGACAAACCAGGGTCCGCGCTCCAGCAGGGCCGGCGGCCTTCGCCGCAGTTCGCCGGCGATGAAGTAGATGACCATCGCCCCCGCGGTGTAGTAGCTGATCTGCGGATGGCCGGCCAGAATCTGCAAACCGAAAAGTCCACCCGCGGCGAGCAGCCAGGACGGCCGCGAGCGTTTCTGACCGCGCTCGATGCAGAGCAGGATGAGGGGAAGCCAACAGGCGGCGTCCACCATGTTCATGTGCTTGACGTGGGAGATGAAGAAGCCACTCCACGAAAAGGCCATGCCCCCGAGCAGCGAGCCCGCGGCGTCCAGACCAAGCTCCCGGCAAAGCAGATAGAGCGACACGCCGGCGACGAGGAACGGCAGCAGCACGCTCAGGTTCTGGGCTGCGGTCGCGGGCAGCAGTCCGTACAGCAGGATGTTCGGCGGGTAGGCCGCGCCTACCTCGGGCTGGGCCAGGAAGGGAAAGCCGGTGTAGATCGACGGGAGCCAGAGGGGAAACGAACCCGCCCTGAGCGAGCGCCCCAGGTGGACCCGCATCGGCAGCCTGTCGTGCGTCAGATCGCTGAGGCCGAGATCGTGTTGGATCACCACTGCCTGCAGGCTGACCAGCGGCCAGAGGCAGACGAGGATGAAGAGGATCAGGCCGGCGACGGCCAGCAGGTCGGCGCGGCGAGAGCGGTCCACCCGGCGAGTGTACGCGCTGCGTTGCGCGAGTCAGGCCGGCGTCGCGGTGGATGCGGCCGCCTGCCGGGCCGCCTCCCAGGCCAGCAGCGCGTGCTTGCGGGTCGCTCCCCAACGGTACTGCCCCAGCCCGGTGGCTTCACGCACTACCCGGTGGCAGGGGATCAGGTAGCTCACCTGGTTGCTGCCGACGGCGCCGCCGACGGCACGGGCGGCGCCCGGGCTGCCCAGGCGGCGCGCCAGGTCACCGTACGAGATCACCGCGCCCGAGGGGACGCGCAGCAGCGCCTGCCAGACGCGGATCTGGAAGTTGGTGCCGCGCACCAGGAGGTGAAACGGGCCCTCCGGCGCGGCGTTCTGGGCGGGGAAGATCTTGTCGACGACCGGCCCGGTGGCCGCCGGAGCGTGGCGCACCGTCGCCGCGGGCCAGCCGGCGGCCAACTCCTCCGCGGCGTCCCGGGGTTGGCGCCCAGCGAGGAACTCGAGAGCGCAGATGCCGCGCCGGGTGACGCCCACGAACGCCTCGCCGAACGGCGTGGGGTGCACGCCCCATTGGATGTCGAGGCCCTCACCGGCGGCGCGGTACTCGCCGGGCGAGACCGCCTCGAGGGTGACCATCAGGTCGTGCAACCGGCCGGGGCTGGTGAGTCCGGCGTCGAACGCCGCGTCGAGCACCGAGCGCGACTCGCGTAGCGCCCGCTTGGCGTGCTCGGCGGTCAAGAACTGCAGGAAGCGCTTCGGCGTGGTGCCCACCCAGCGGCTGAACAGCCGGTGGCAGTGATGGGGGCTGAGCCCCATGACGGTGGCCACCTGGTCGAGGCTCGGCTGCTCGGCGCGGCGCCCTTCGAGGAAGCGTATGGCGCGGCCGACGCGGTCGTAGTCGCTGTCTTCGGTCTGACGAGTGCTTTGCATGGCGTCGATCATGGCGCCAAGCTACCGGGCGCCATCTACCCCCGCAACCCGGATCTTGCGGTCATCCCAGGTGCTTGGCGAAGAAGGCGACGGTCCTGGCCCAGGCGTCCTCGGCGGCCTCGGCCTGGTAGCGGGTGCCGGTGGGATTGGCGAAGGCGTGGTCGGCGTCCTCGTAGACGTGGATCGCGGCCTCCTTGCCGAGTGCCTCGAGGGCGGCCTCGAACTGGCGCACCGTCGCCACCGGGATGCCGCCGTCGAGGGCGCCGAAGATGCCCAGCACCGGCGAGGCCAGCGGCGCCAGCTCCTCCTCCTCGGTGACCAGCCGGCCGTAGTAGATCACCGTCGCGTCGATGCCCTCGGGCTCGTTGAGAGCCGTGGCCAGCGACCAGCCGCCGCCGAAGCACCAGCCGATGACGCCGACCTTCTCGGCGCCCATTTCGTGGCGCAGGTAGGCGAGCGCCTGGCGCATGTTCTCTTCGCCGCGAGCGGTCTGCTCGCGGGCCCGAGTTGCCAGCCTCCGGGCGGTGTCGCGGTCCGCGGCCACCTCACCCTCGTAGAGGTCCACCGCGAGAGCCAGGTGCCCCTCGTCGGCCAGCCGCCGGGCCATCGCCCGGATGTTGTCGTTGAGCCCCCACCACTCGTGGATCACCAGCACCGCCGAGCGGCCGGCTTCGGCCGGGCGCGCCAGGTAGCCGCCGATCTCGGCGCCGCCGAGGCGGGCGTAGGTCACC